>JBAYME010000012.1:0-20294 GCA_041663725.1 Minisyncoccota bacterium
CTAGGGAAAGCCCAAACGGTTGTACATTCCATCTCAAAATTATCTGGATGAAGTTTTAATTCTTCTTTTTTCATTATTTTATTTTTTCCAACAATCTTTTGGAAACCCAATCTTCTTTAAAATATCGGTAAAAGCGATATATTCAATATTATGCTCTTTATAAAAAGCCAAACTCTCACGTAATTCAGGAGTTTGATTATTTTTGTCTAATAGATCACCAAAAGCAAATTTTTCTCGTGCTTCATATTCTTGATATCCTACTAAAATAATTTGGAGTGGTTTTTTATATAATCTTGGTATTTCTCCATATTTTAAAGGAACCCCTAATATTTTTTCTCCTGCAGTCCCTGGAGTAGACCAACTTCTTCCTTTTACTTCATATACGTAATCATCACACTCTAAATCTGGATCATATTTTTTGTTTCTAAGAGAACTTTTTTTAGAAGTGGTTGTTCTGACATTTTTTCTGCCAAGTTTAATAAGAGCTTCCATAACTAAATCCTGACAAAGTACTGTCGTCCATTGTTTACCTCCAGTTGTTTTAATAACTTCATTACCCCAATTCTGTTCTATTATTTTTGATTCCCTTAAATTCTTTTCACTTTCTGTATTTTTTAAGGAAATATTTGTGACACCTTCATAACACCATTGAATAACTTTAGGATCATTAAGTAAATTTAAATTTTCTTTTTTCATAAATTATTTGTACACAACGAAAGACTCTTTTTAAAAAAAGAGAATCTTTTAATAATTAGTTACTAATACTTCTGTAATTTTTCCTCTTTTTGAGGCGTCTGAATTAATTGCACGTCCTGCATATACTTTATTTACTCGTACAAGTTTAGCTTTTGTCTTTATTCCTGAATAAATTTTATTTATAAATGGAGTATCAGAATTAGATAACATAACAAAACAACCTCGTTTTGTTAATTCTGCAAAAGTATCACGAAGTTCTATCTGTTCTTTTTCAAGGAAAGCTTCTTTGGTGTAAGAAGTAAATGACGATGTTTTATTTATAGGATAGTAAGGGGGATCAAAATAAATAAAATCTCCCTTTTTTGCTTTCTTTAAAACTTCTTTATAATCTTGTTTTTTAATCTCGACATACTTAAGAACTTTTGATATTTTCCTTAAATTAATTTCATCACAAATTAGAGGATTTTTATTGCCTGCAAATGGAACATTAAATCCACCATGAGAATTCACTCTATATAAACCATTAAAACAAGTTTTGTTTAAATAAATAAAACGAGAAGCTATTTCTATGTCTGATAGTTTGTTTATATCCTTAGCTCTTATCTTTAAAAAATACACTTTTGTATTCTGATGTTTTTTAAGAGATACAATCAAAGATTCAACATCATTTTTTATTACATTATAAGTAACAATAAGCTCGTTATTTAAGTCAGACAAAAATGCTTTCCTTGGAAGTAAGTCAAAAAAGACTGCTCCACCTCCTACAAATGGTTCAAAATACCTTCCAGTTTTTGGGTCAAACTTTTCTGGAGGATACAAGTTCATTAATTTAAATTGCTCAAGAAGTTGACGTTTTCCTCCGACCCATTTAACAAATGGTTTTGGTTTTTCTTTAATAATATTTTCTACTTCATCAAAGGAAAAATTCTTCATATATGGAATAGAAAACATTAAATTCTTTGCATAAATATGATTTAAATCAAATTTAATTTGTACTTCTTTAATAAGCTTGTTTATTACCATATACTATTATTATCTCACAATATAATATATTTTCCAATTTAACCTGAGTGTTGGTAACTATGCTACACAAATATCTTAATCTAAGCTAGTATGGCATCAACTCTAAAAAAGAGGTATGATTCTTTTGCAAGTTAATAAAGAGTAGCCTAAACTCCTTACGGGGCATGATGAAAAATCGCAACGAGCATAAAGAACCTATCATTAGGATCGCTCGTTGCGTTATATGGGGAAACTCATATATGAGCCTTAGTGCTCACCTGGTGGTAGGCTTTTTGCGTCTTATCTCTAGATTTATTAATTAATACGCAAAAGAAAAATTAAATGGAATTAACCGAAGAAGAAAAAACAAAGATCAAAGAGGAAGAAAAATATAGGGCAGAAGTAAGAGAAAAGGCAGAGGAAAAACCATGGTACCAACAAAAAATAGGTTGTGTCGGATTTATTTTAATTGTCATAATTATTATAGTTATAATTTCTACTTTTTCTGGTAAGGGAGACAATAGTAATAAAACACAATCTGTAGATAAAACAACGATAAGAGTTGGAGATGATGGAATTATTAATTATCATCAAAATAAAAATGATTGCAGTGACATAGCAGTTTTAGGAGTTAGCAAAGAAGCGATGGATAAACTTGTTAGTGCAGCTGTCGCGGGAGACAACATAGGAACTACTCAATTAGTTATAGCAGGACAAGCATTTTCAGTACCAAATTGTACAAAAGTAAAAGTTATTGACAGCAGTATGTACGCTCGTCAGGTTCGTATCTTAGAAGGTGAACATTTTGGAAACTCTGGCTGGCTTCCTTTTGAATGGGTTAAATAGTATTAATTAAATTGAAATTAAGCAAAAAACCATGGAATGGAAAAGGGGAGAAAAAACTAAAGTAAAAAGGTTCTTAGATTTTGCTGGTAAATCTTGTGGAATTTCTGAAGAAATTATTTTTAATAGACGACAAAAGAAATTTAGCATAAATGACACTTTATGGTCATTGTGTATTGAATATATTTTAAAAAACAGAATTGATGAAAATTTTCAAAACGTTCAATGGTTATATTACGCGATGGAAAGAATTTTAGAGGAAGAAGGGAAAAATTCAAATTACGTAACCAAAAGAAGATTTTATTTTAATTATTTACAATACAAAAAATCAGGATGTTCTTTTGTAATTCCTGTTTGTACGGACGAAGCTTGTGATGCCTGTAAAAAAATAGATGGCATGGAAATTTTAATTGATGATGCTATAAAAAATCAACCACTGCCACCAAAAGATTGTACCTGTAAAAGATGTACTTGTGTTATTTAAACAAACCCAATATATGGAATAAAATATACCCTCAAGCATCTTCTTCTTCTTTTTGTTGTCTTTTACTTTCTTCATAGGCCTCTTGGGTTGTATGAACAATTATTGTTTTAATTTCTCGTACTTGTTCCTTGGGGTACATAATTTCTATTGGTCTTTTTGGCTTATGATATCTTTTTGAATTATTTTCAAGAAAAAACCTAACAGCAACCATATTGCCTTTTCTAATTTCAGAAAACAAAATTCCTTCTGACATATCAACCATCGAATCTCTCCCAATGCTTAAAGATTCTTCAACTTTTTCATCAAATATTTTATCCTCTTTCCTCCATCGATAAATTGTAGCCTTAGCAATCTTTGTTCTTCCGCAAACAATAGAAATTAAAGGTCTCTCTTTCAGTTCTTCAAGGAATTTAATTTTATCATTGTTTGTCCTCATATATCTTCACCGCCTTCTTGCCAGTCATATTTTCCCAACGTTTCTTTATGACCTCAGCATATATTGGGCATTTTTCCATAATAAAACATCGACGCTTTAGTTTAATTGAAGCTATTAAAGTACTACCACTACCACCAAATGGTTCAACAATTAAATCATCTCTTTGAGTTAGAACTTTAATATATGGAATTAATATTTCAATTGGCTTAGTTCCAAATATGATAGCTTGGCCCGAACTCTTTTCATCTGAAGCTTTGTGGTCGATAAAATCAGTTGGGCAATACTTTTTTCCCTTACCATATGATTCCCAGTGGGGAGAACCCGAAGTAGCAAACAAGGCCGTTTCATATTCCTCCTGCAAAAGTGGTTCTTCTTCTTCCATATTTAATTCAACCTCACCTGAGGTACCTACCATAGCAAAGTCATGTTTATTAAAAAACTTATATTTAGCACTAAAACCCTGAACACGATTAGGTATATGCCAAATAATTGTATTCCTGTACTTCCAATGCTTTTCTAATTCATTCCAAATAGTTCTTAGATTTTTTGGATTTTCATAAACAATAATTGAAAAGTTTGGTTTTTGGATTTTTGACATATTGCTCATCCATAATTCTGTAAAATTATCAGGTAATGTATTAGTTCCTATATATACTCTATCTCTTTTTAATCCAAAACCTTCTGTAACCTTTCCATCTTTTTTCTTTTTGCCGGATAAATAATCTAACAAGTACGGAGGATCTGTGAAAACCATATCAGCTTTTTCTCCACCCATAAGTTTTAAAACATCTTCTTCTTTGGTACTATCTCCAACCATTAAGCGCGAACCATCAATTTCATAAATATCTCCTTCTTTTGCTTCTATCTCACCAATCTCTAATTTATTTAATTCCTTTTCTATGTCAAATACCCCTGGAATTTCATCTTCCTCAAAAATTGAATCTAATTCTTCACTGGTAAATCCTACATCTGATAAAAAAGATTCATCGAATTCCAGAAGTAAGTCCCAGTCAAATTCTCCAGTGTTTTTATTTAACCTAAGATTTAATTCCTTTTCTTTTTCTATATCTGAAATGTTTGTATAGACCACTGGAACTTGATCAAAACCAAGCTCTTTGGCTATTTCTACTCTAAAATGACCACCTATAATTATATTTTCTCTACCTATGGCATTATTGCAGATTACTGGATCTACAAAACCAAATTTAATTAATGCTTCTTTTAGTTGTTTAGACTGTTCCTCGTTATGCTTACGAGGATTATATTCCGACTTTTTAAGATTACTAATACTAACGTATTCTATTTTTATATTTTCCTTACCCATGATATTTGCTATTAAAATAATAAACGTGGTTAGACATTCCACTATTCAATCATTTCATATAGCTAAATATTGTTTGGAAAAAAGAGGATCCACTTTTACCCGAATCGTTTTATATATTTTTTATCTAATTGTCTTAAAGCTTCATATCCTTTCTTTTTTTTATTTTTTCCTCGAATATATGCTTGTGCTAATTCTTTTTTAGTTACTTTTTTATCACCTTTTTGATAATAGGTTGGGGTGTATAAAGCTGACTTAAAATCTAATTGCCCCTTAGTGTTTTTAGGTATCATTGTAATATGAGGTAATTTTTTATTAAAAATTCTTATTGTTTTTAATAAATCATTCATTTCTTCTTTAGTTAATTTTGAATAAATATTAATAACTAATTTATCTTTTTCTGGCATAAATCCATAATTAATTGCTGGTGCTTGCTTTATTTCGCCACGAAGAATATACATTCTTAACATCATTTCATAATTAATTGGAAGCCTAAAATCTTGAATTATTTCTCTGCAAATATTTGTAAAATTATCTAAGGGTAATTTATCATAAAGAGCACTCCATTGTTCTTCTGCTATTTTTTTACTAATTTTTTCTAATTTAAAATTATTTTTTATTTCTTCTTCTTTTTCTTTAAATTCTGCAGAATTTGTAATAAGGTCATTATTGTCATATTGTTCATATTGCCACTTTTTTACTTCTTCACCCTTAATAAAGCCAAAATTTGGAATATTAAATTTTTTCCTTACCTCTCTTATTTTCTGGTAAAAAGGAGAATAGGTTGTTAAAAATTCAAAATGCGTTCTATTTTTATTTAATTGAAATTCTTTTTTGGCTGATAGTTTTTTAATACTTTTTTGTTTCATATAATCAATATTATCATTAAATTATAAAGTTATATACCCAAAATAAAAAGGCTCGCTAATAAGTGCGAACCTTTACTTAAATTATATTAAACTGGATATTATTTAGATCCAGGATTGTCTTTGTGACCCCTGATTGTAAAAATTACATTAAGGACAAAAGATAAAATAATCGGTGGAAAAAAAGATAATCCTCCATATTTAACATAGAGAAAAGCAAAAACAAATGTATAGTTAAAGAACAATAACTGTAAAAGTGTAATTGCTACTGGTATAACAAAAGCTATTTTATTGTTTTCTATTTTTCTTCTTCTACTTAAAAAATAAGAAAAAATAATCCCTAAAAATAAAATACCAAAACTAATCCAAAATGCAGCAGTATCTGAAATAATTGTTTTCATGACATTAAATTTAAATTAATACTTATTTTTTTATCTGTAATCTACCAAATCTATTCAGGTGTTAACAGTTTTGCTCTATCTTCTTTGCTGTGACGATATAACCAATCAATAATATAATACTTTCCTTTTTTCGTTAACTTTTTTATGTGATTACACATTTTTAAACCAGGATTTCTGAAAGAAATATTACTATTTAAAATTGGTATCTCTTTCCCTGACTCAATATACTTAATCAACGGTTCTGCTATTTTTTGTATCTCAGCTTTACTTTTATTTTCTAAGTAATTATGTGGTCCAAAAATTTCAGATTTCAAAAGTTCTGATAAAGGTTCATCTGGTATATGACTAAAGCAATCAGAAACTTCTTCTTTTTCGTTAAAGCCTGCTCCTAATTCAATCTCTTCTTTAGAAGTATTTATATACTTTTTTACTAAATCAATTGTTTCTTCGTAATTAATTTTTTCAGGATCACTGAATAAGTATTTAACTCCAGATCTTTTTGCTATAGATAACGAACTTTGTATTGATGACTCTACAGCGAACCATACATAAGGTTGAGTTTTAATAATTTCTTTTATTCCTTCAAAGTTTCCTTCAAAAATAACTCCGCTGCAGATAACAATATCTGGGCAAATTGTTTTAAATTCCTTACTTAAAGAATTAATGCCTGGTATCACTTCCTTTATCTCAAATTGAAAATCGGGATTTATCTCATTCAACTGATTTAACAAATTTTTAAAAAGATAAGAGTAGGTTCTCTCATAACTAATAAATAAAATAATTTTTTTCATAATTTATAAAGATTTAGTTAATAAATAGATTCAATTACCCTAATTTCCATAAAGAAACTAAGATAATTGAACCAAATATTTGACCAAAACCCATTGTCAAAAAGCTATATACTGCGCATAATTTACTATAAAATAGCAGATATGTAAAGGGTAAATAAAAAACCCTGTTATTTAGAATAACAGGGTTTTAATAAAAATTAATCTTTTTACTTGTTTTGTAATTCCATGATCTCTTTATCACTCATGGTTTTTATTTTTTCCTTAAAATCTTTTACATCAGATTTTATATCTAATGTATCTTTTCTTTGTTGCATCTGTGAGTTTACAGAAGCTTCATTCGAAGAAATCTTAAGATCAAGTGTAAGATTTTTGAAATAGGTAACGGGGACAGAGGCCTGTTTTGAATTAATATATCTTAAAAAAACAAGGTCTCCTTCTTTTGTGAGAGCTAATTCTGACTGAACAGTAGAAACAACCATAAATGAATAGCTAAAATTTTTGAAATAAAGATAATACTGTTTACCAGTACTCGAAGTTTCCCAACCAACCCTAGAAACCACACCCTCATATTCCAAAACATCTTTTGCGTTTTCAGTCGTTATCTGACCCCCAACATTCATGATAAGTTTTTGAAACTCAACTAATGCTTCTGCTGCAGTTTTACCAAGAGCAACCTTTCGATTGTCTGTTCTAACTATAGCAAGGCTCTGATAAGTTCCATTTCCACCAAGAACAGGAACAAGTGCAGCTAATTGACCATATACATTCTCATAAATAATTTGCTCACTAGCATGCCATTGTTTGAATTTAACTTCAGCATTAACAGCGTCAATAATGTCTTCTTCTGTTGCTCCTCCAGATGTAGTGTAATAGGTAACTTCTCCGGTGCGAGCATCACAATACATAAGACCAGTCATAGCCTGATCGTTATTATTGTCTGAAGTAACAGGAGCAACAAATACACATCTTCCATCGCTTGAGTAATTCATTGTTGGAGTTTCACTTTCAAGTATATTAAGGTGAGTCCAAAAAGAATTCCACCAACCATCTTTTAAAGAACCCCAATAGTCAATGTATGACTGAAAAACACTAACTGGAATTACTCTGTCAATCCATGCATAACTTGAATCTGATTCAATTTTTTTAATATCAACAAACTCATCATCACCAGTTTCAGGATTAAAAATAATAACTCCATCTGCCACCAACCCCCAATATGAAATCGTTGGCTTACAAGTAGTTACTACCCAAAAAATATTTCCATTGTCATCTTCTTCGAAAGAATAATCAATAAGAACTTTATTGTAATATTTACTATAAAGTTTTCTCTCAAGATTATCTCCAAAAAATGCATTTGGCGTATATTTCATTTTTTTACCATCAACAAGAATTGGTTTTGCATTAGGGTCTGTTGCACTTACTTTTACATAAGCTGGAACACCATCAGTATTAGTCCAAACCTTCCAACCTTTAAAATCAAGAGGGATTAAATAAAAATAATCACTATTAATTTTTTGAAGAGTTAAATACTCTTCTGCAAGTGGAAACTGACTACCTAAAGTTATTCCATCTTCTGCGAGTGCAGTTTTAGCTAAATAAATAGCAACTGAATCAGGAACCAATCTGAGATGTGTTGGATCAAGTGGTTGAATTTCTTTTGACCAGTGTTTTTGATTTTTAGTATCAAATTTTCCAATTAATGAAGAATAGTCACCAGAATTAAACATATTCCATCCGGTCATTCCAATAATTGTAATTATCACAAATAATACTATTGGAAACCAAAAGGCATGAACCCATTCAATATCACCATAATCATTTAATACTGAAGTAATAAATGCAGAAATGATCCACCATACAAGTAAAATTACCACATATCCACCAAGTAGTGGCCATGCGGTTGAAAATAAAACTCCCCAAAAAAGCCACCAACCAATTAAAGTGTAGACAACCACCAAGATAACAAAGGCAGTAATCTTTCTTTTTGTGTCACTATCTTTAGAGATAAAAACAACTGCGGCGCCGATAACACCAATTAATAACGCGATTGAAAAAAACATTTTTTTGTCCTCCTATTTTAAATTTATATTATATTACGCTCATTGATTTTCAAAGAGCAATTTGTATTAAAATAGCATATTTATACAAAAAAGTCAATAGCCTAGGGGGTACATTCAATGTGTAAGTGTAACACTTCTAGTAAAATTTAATATACCCTTTCAGTGTCTCATTTGTCTCATTCTCGGCAAAAGAGCTATATATTGTAATAAATCACCTCTGACTCACTTACCTGAATTAAACACACCAAAATGTGCTAGAATGGCCTTATAAGGATTGCACTTATGGGTACTTAACTCGAGTGTCCCGCAGACTAAAAATTACACAGGGTTACCCTGTGTAATTTTATAACTATATTAATTAAAGTATTTTTCTATCTCTGTTTTAGGATTTTTGTTTTGAATTAAAATTCTTTCAGCTAGTGAAAGAAGTGGTAGTTTTTGTGTTTTTTTACCTAAAATATTTATAAGTGAAGGGATAGAAACTAATCCCTCACTTTTGATTGAAGTTTTTCCAGTATTAAAAATTTCTTCTCCCACTTTTCTATTTTGTGAATATTCGCTAGATGTTGTGGCGACAAAATCAGCTAAACCAGAAGTTCCTAAAATAATTTTAGGATCTAGTTTCATAATTTTCATTATTGTATTCATTTCTTTTAGTGATTGAGAGCATAAAAAACCCTTAGTATTGTCACCTGGGATAGAAATACTAATCATACTTAAAATTAAAGTGTAAATATTTTTTAATACTCCAGACATAGATACTGACTGCACTTTTTTGGAATATTCTAGTTTAATTTTTGAATTTATAAAAAGTTGTGAAATTTTAGTGAAAACCCCTTTGTCTTTTGAGGCTAAAATTGCAAAGCTCATTTTATTCTCTATTATTTCTTTGGCAAACATTGGTCCAGACAAAAGAGCATATTTTGTATTTTTTAAATTTTTTTCAATTAATTTGTCGATTGTTTGTCTGGAGCTATTTTCTATACCCTTTGATACTGAAATTACAATTGCATCTTTTTTTATAAATGGTTTTATATCTATTAATGTTTCTTTTGTATACCAAGAGGGGATACAAAAGAAAATGAAATCAGTATTTAATACAGATTCTTTTAGATTTTTGTTACTTAAATTTTTAGATGAATCATTGTCATATATATAAATTTCACATTTTTTAATATCTAGTGTTTGATTTAATAAATGTAAAATAGCACCACCTATCTGGCCATTACCTATAATTAAAATTTTTTTTATTTGCATTTGGTTATTATAACATAAAAATAAAAAGCAAAATTATCTGAGATAATTTTGCTTTTTTGTTTCTATATAATTAAAACTTAAAAAAAGCATCATTTACTTTAATCTTAAAAGACCACCTTTCTTCGTTAATTGATATACATATGCAATCGTAAGTTACAGTAAAGAGTTTTGTTTGGTCCCATTTTAAACTGTGCGCTATTATTTTACAGTTTTTATTTTTTGATATATTTTGTTTGTGTTTTTTAAAAAAATCTTTTGGTTTTTGATCTTCTAAAAATGATATATCAAAATATGGGTCTACATTTTCTACAGAGTAAACTTTGTGTTTACATTGCGATTCTAGTATTTCATCTTTACCATCTTTAATCTTTTTGAAACTTACAAAATATGTTTTCAAATAAGCAGTTTTATTATGTAGAAGCATTAACAATTCACTTAAAGTTAATGTTTTCATATCAAAGAGTTTTAATTTATTTTAATTGTACTACATTTAGAAAGTTTGTAAAGATGCATATAGACGAGTGATATTTTGATATTTATTTAATAAGCAATAGTGAATAGGGCGGAGGCAACGCCTCCGCCCTAGATTAGTGAGCTACAGTGAAAGCAATAATTTTTCTAGCTCCAGCTTCTTTTAAAATTTTACGAGCTTCAGTTAGTGTAGCTCCTGTAGTAGTGACATCATCTATTAAGATAATGTTTCTATTTTTAATTAATTCTTTATTTTTAACTACAAAAGAACCAATGATATTTTTAAGTCTTTCATTTCTATCTTTTATTAGTGCCTGATGTTTCGTTTCTTTTGGTTTTATTAAGATATTTTTTTCTAAATATATATTTACGCTATCGCGCATATGTATATTTTTTTGTTTAGAATTATTTTTATTAAGTTCAATTAATTTTTTACAAATTAGGAGAGATTGGTTGAATCCTCTTTCTCTTTGGCGCTTAGGTGCTAAGGGGATAGGGATCAATATTATTTCTTTAAAATTTTCTAAAAGAGCTAAATCAGATAACTCTTCTAAAATTCTTATATACATAATTTCGCCAAAAATATTAGCAATATTTCTTTTACCTTTGTATTTTAGAAGCCAGATTGCTTTCTTTATTGGTATATGCCGATAATCAAAAAGTGAATAGATCCATCTTTTATTTTCTCGCTCTGCTTCTGGGGAGCTGGCTAAGCATTTTATACATAAATCTAGCCCACTTTTTCCGCAAGCTAAACAATTAACAGGAAAAATGATGTTTAATATGGTGTTAAAAAATGGCATTTGTGCTATAATTTTAACATAAAAAAATGGATAATCCCTTTAAAAAAATTTTAGATTCGGCATCCGGGCTTTTTAGTGGTGGTTCGCCAGATAGTGCTGTAGGTATTGATATAGGCTCTTCCGCTATCAAAATAGTTGAGATTAAAAAAAAAGAAGGAAAAGCAGTATTGCAGACTTATGGTTCCATAGCTCTGGGTTCTTATGCAGACTTAGAAATAGGCCGAATTACAAACCTAACAGCTGAAAAAAACATTGAAGCATTAAAAGAAGTTTTAAAACAATCAGGAGTAGTTACAACTTCAGCAGCTTTATCTATACCAGTACAATCAAGTTTGATTTTTACATTAGAGCTTCCAGCTCAAGTCAAAGAAAGCGATATACCATCAATCGTTCCCAATGAGGCTCGTAAATATATCCCAGTACCAATTACTGAAGTTTCTCTTGATTATTTTTTATTACCAAAAAAAGAGCCCACTTTTGCTGAAGCCAACAACCCAGAAGCCTCTTTCTCTAGGGGGGAAAAAAATGAAGTTCTAGTTGTTGCAATACAAAATGATGCAATTTCAAAATATCGCTCAATAGTTTCAGGTTGTGATTTAAACGCTGGTTTTTTTGAAGTTGAGATTTTTTCTTCAGTTCGAGCAAATTTTGAACACGAACTATCTTTAGTTTTAATGATCGACTTCGGTGCTTCTCGTACAAAGCTTTCTTTAGTTGAATTTGGTATGGTCAAAAGTTTTCATATAGTGAATCGTGGAGGATCCGATATTTCTGATTCTATTTCAAAGTCACTAAGTATACCTTTTGCAAAAGCCGAAGAAATGAAAAAAGAATTTGGATTATTTGAAAACCCTACAGAAGTAAAGTTGCCTGATATTATAAAAATTCATACAGATTATATTTTTTCTGAAATTAATAATGTTTTATTGAGTTATGAAAAGAAGTACAATAGGACTATTAGCAAAGTCATACTTACCGGAGGCGGGGCACTCTTGAAAGGATTGAAAGAAGTAGCAGAAAATAATTTTAGAGCTGAAGTAGAGATAGGACATCCATTTTCTAAAGTTAGCGCTCCAGTATTTTTAGAAAAAGTTTTTGAAAATATCGGTCCTGAATTTGCTGTTGCTCTTGGTCTTGCTTTACGAAAATTACAATAAGTTTCAAAGTTATACACAATTTGCTTCATAAAAAGTTACTTTTGTAATATAATTAAAGGGTACAATGGAACAAAATTTTCAAACATCATTTATACCTAAAAAACCTATGATAGAAGAAAGGTCAGTACCTTCTCGTCCGACCAGCTTACTAACTATTATTTCTATTTTTATCTTTATTACTGTGGTTGTATCTTCAGCTGGTCTTTATTTTTATAAGGGAGTTTTAGTGAAAGATATTGCAGGAATGAATGCTGATTTAATCTTAGCAAAAAGTCGCTTTGAACCTTCAAAAATAACTCAATTGCAAGTTTTAGACAAAAGATTGCGTGCATCAAATTCTATTCTTTCTAGCCATATTACTGTTTCTCCTATTTTTGAAGCATTACAGGCACTTACAATGAAAAGTGTTCGTTATACTAAGTTTAGTTATAGTATTGATGATAAGAATAAAATTAATGTGAAGATGAGCGGGCAAACTGTCGGTTATGGAGCTTATAGTGCTTATGCTTCTATCGCACTTCAGTCTGATTTATTTACAAAAAATAAAAATTTAATTGATCCTGTTTTTTCCAATCTTTCACTTGATGATAAAGGAAATGTAATTTTCGATTTAGATTTTTCTGTTAATCCAACTTTTGTTAATTATAAAGGAAATCTCTCATCGGAGGGTAATATTTCTTCAGGCAACATAGAGCCTGGGGAAGGAATGATAAATTAGTATGTTTAAATACGGAATACCAATTATTTTAATAGGAGTTGCAGTCGGTGGATTTCTTATGTTTACTAATCCACTTTATAAAGATATTAAAAATCTTCGCAGAGAAGCAGTTTCTTATGATGAAGCTTTGACCAACTCAAAGGCTCTTGAGTCACAGAGAGATGCTCTCACTCAAAAATATAATTCAATTAATCCTGAAAATTTAAATAGATTGCAAAAACTTTTACCAGACAATGTTGATAATATTCGTCTTATTTTAGAAATTGAAAAAGTAGCTTCACCATATGGGATGGTATTGAAGGATGTAAAGTATGATACGGTAAACAGTGATAATGATGAAAATACAAAATCCAAGACTGTAAAAAACAATAATAATGATTATGGATCTTGGGATTTGGAGTTTTCAACACAAGGTAATTATTCTAATTTTTTGAATTTTGTAAAAGACTTAGAGAAAAATTTAAGAATATTAGATATTGCTTCAGTTGATTTTTCTTCTAATGTTAGTAGTGGTGTAACTACAAATAAAACTATGTCTCCATCAGATTCTTATAAATACACATTTAAAATTAAAACCTATTGGTTAAAAGGATAAATTATATGTCATCAAAAATAAAAAATATAATAATCTTGGTAGTAATAGGAATAGTTCTAGTTTTAGTTTATTTCTTTTTCTTGAAACCAGATCCAGCTGAACCGAATTTGACCACATCTAATGATGTATCAAATACTGGAATAGTCGGTGCGGACGCGACTAATGCCATAGGAGCAGATTTTTTAGCAACCTTACTTAATGTTAAAAGCATAAAGTTAGATGATTCTATTTTTTCAAGTTTGGTATTTACTACATTGAAAGATTCTAGCATTGAACTTATCTTGGGTCAGACTGAAGGTAGGCCAAATCCATTTGCACCAATTGGTACAGATATTTTATCTAATCCAAATACACAAAATGGAACATTGACCACGATTAATGAAATAGGAACTTCCGGAATAGTGGTGGATACAATAACTGAAGTTATCGAAAATAATTCCGTTCTTCCCATAGATGGATCTTCTGGTGGAGTAGATAGTGGAACACCTGAAAATACTTCCACTCAATAAAATTATATGAGTTTTTTAGAAGAATTAATTAAGCAAAATATAATAAATGAGAATCAGGTAAGTCAGATTAAAGATATAGCTAGCAAGAAATTTGCTGGTAATATTGAAGATGCACTTTTAGATATGGGTATTACAGAAGATAAAATTCTTGAAGCTAAAGGAGTATATTTTAAAATACCTACAAAAAAAATAAACGCAAAAGGAGTATCTTTTGATCTTTTTAAATACATAGGTGAGGATTCAGCTAGATATTATAATTTTGTACCACTTGGTTTGGTAGAGGGAATTTTAGAAGTAGGAATTGTTGATCCTGAAAATATTCAAGCGATGGATGCTCTCCAATTTATATCTTCTAAAATAGGTATTCCATTCAAAATTTTTCTTATTTCTAAAGAAGATTTCAAGACAGTCATGGAAAGTTATAAGGGTATATCTAGTCAAGTAGAACAAGCACTAGACCAATTAAATCAAGATGAAGTTATAGATACTAAAAGTTTAAATGAGACCAATGTACTAGAGAAAGATATAAAGGCAGTAAAACCAGGCGAAGAATCAAAAATAGTAGTGGATGCACCAGTTATTAAAATTGTTGCAGTTATATTACGTAATGCAATAGAGGGAGGAGCTTCAGATATTCACATAGAAAATACAGGTGAAAAGGTAAAAGTTCGCTATCGTGTGGATGGTACTCTACATACCACTATTACATTACCTCCAAATGTTTATAGTGGGGTAGTAGCTCGTATTAAAATTTTAGCTAAATTACGATTAGACGAAAAACGTAAACCACAAGATGGATCTTTCAGTGCCAATATCGATGGACATAAAATTGATTTTCGTGTTTCCACTATGCCAGCATATTATGGAGAAAAAGTGGTAATGCGTATTTTAGATTCTGAAAAAGGAGTTAAGCCACTTAGTGAATTAGGTTTATCTGAAAGAAATTTAAAAATGGTAAAAGAAGCTATTACCAAGCCCTTTGGTCTTATTCTAATTACTGGTCCTACTGGTTCTGGAAAATCTACTACATTATATTCTATGATGAACGAGCTCGATAAAGAGAAGATGAACATTGTTTCATTGGAAGATCCAGTAGAGTATCATATGCCAGATATCAATCAATCTCAGATGATGCCAGAAATTGGTTATGATTTTGCCTCAGCACTTCGTTCAGTTTTGCGTCAAGATCCTAATATTATAATGGTAGGAGAAATTCGTGATAAAGAGACAGCACAGCTCGCTATTCAAGCAGCTTTAACTGGCCACCTTGTTCTTTCTACACTTCATACTAATAATGCCATAGGTGCTGTGCCACGTTTGATAGATATGGGAGTAGATCCATATCTAATTGCTCCGACTTTAATTTTGTCTATTGCTCAACGCCTTTCCAAGTTGACTTATCCAGCATCTAGAAAACTTGTACCAATGGACCCAAGTATTAAACTTCAAATTGAAGATCAATTAAAAGACTTACCAGAAGAATATAGAAAACAAATTACGATCAAAGATGAAATGTATGACACGGTACCGTCTCCAGAATGTCCTACAGGAACTCGCGGGCGTATCGCTGTATATGAAATGTTTAGAATAGACAATGAAATGCAAGATGTTATTTTAAAGAATCCTATCGATTCTGAAATATATAAAACTGCTCGTAGAAAGGGAATGCTCATGATGCGTGAAGATGCGATGCTTAAAGCGGTGGATGGAATTATTCCTTTTTCTGAAGTTTACAATTTTACCAATGAGAATGATTAAAAACTTCTATCTAAACCTATACTATTGGGTAGAGTAAAATTTAAAGAACCTCTCCACAGCCCTCTCCTGAGAGGGTAGGGAGAAGCGAGGTGAATTTTATGTTATAATAATATTATGATTTGGTTTTTTATTGCATTGGGAGCGACATTGCTGTGGGCTGTAGCAAATATTACCGATGAATTTTTAGTAAAAAAATATTCAATTGGAGAACGTGGTTCTGGTGGGCTAGTTCTTTTTACTTGTTTGATGGGTATTTTTTTAGCAATATTAATTGGTATTTTTACTAAAGGAACTTTACAAGTTTCAAATGTAGATAAGTTGCTTTTAATGTTGACTGGAGGTCTCACTATTGGTTGGGTTATTTTATATTTATATACATTGGAAATTGAAAATGTATCATCAGTGGTGCCATGGTTTTTAACTATTCCAGTTTTTGGTTATATATTAGGTTATTTATTTCTCGGGGAAACATTAACCTTTCATGAGCAAATAGGCTCTCTTATTGTAATATTGGGAATGATTATAGTGTTATTGGATTTTACCGGGCAAAGAAAAAAATTTAAATGGAAGCCAGCAGTATATATGCTCATTGCTTGTTTTATGGTTTCAGCTTCTGGAATTATTTTTAAATATGTAACAATAGAAGGTAATTTTTGGATTTCATCTTTTTGGGAATATATAGGGCTCGGTCTTTTTGGTGTTTTTTTATATCTATTTATTCCCAAGTATAGGCGTGAATTTCATTTTATGAACAAAAATGGTGGACGAAAAATTTTTATGTTAAATACTCTAAGTGAGACCACCACTATATTAGGAAATCTTATGACAAATTATGCTCTTTTACTTGCGCCTGTAACCATGGTTTATTTGGTTGGAAGTTTCCAGCCAGCTATCGTGCTCATTTTTACAATTACAGCTACTAAATTTTTACCACACATAACAAAAGAAAATATGCAAAAAAGAGTTTTAATTCCCAAAATTATTGCGATATTTATAACCATAATCGGAAGTATTTTCTTATTTATTTAATTTTTTTTTTAATTAAACTTTCATAAGAAAGTTTTTAGTGTTATTATATATATATGCCTGAAGAAGAAAAAAAAGAAGAAAAACATAATTTATTTTTATATATATTATTAGGAGCTTGTCTTTTAACTATTTTATCTTCTTTTTATTTTTTTTTATCTTAAAAAAGATTACGATTTTATTGTAGAAACCAAATGTGATCCAGAAACTGAAACATGTTTTTACCGTGACTGTGAGGGGAGTCCAGATGATTGTCCACCCAATAATCTTTCTTATTACAATGAATACACATTAAATGCAAATGATTTTGAAGCTTGTGAAAATGAAGATTGTACGATAGCCTGCACCACTGGAATC
Source organism: Minisyncoccota bacterium (assembly GCA_041663725.1). Taxonomy (GTDB): domain Bacteria; phylum Patescibacteriota; class Minisyncoccia; order Phycocordibacterales; family UBA9973; genus UBA9973. The sequence goes on from JBAYME010000012.1 coordinate 17,552, forward strand.
ATAGAGTGTGAAAAAACAGAATGTACAGAAGAAGACATAGAAGAGGAGATTTGTGTAGAGCCTATGCCTGAAGAGGAGTTCTTGTTAGATTCTGACCTAGAAGAAACTGATTTAGGAATAGAAGAATCTTTAATTGAACCTGAAGAAGTGGAGCCTTCACTCGAATAGGGTTTTTCGCTAAGTAGGCCTTACTTAGTTAAATATTTTTATGTTAGAAAAAAATAAAAAAATATTAATTGGTGCTTTACATTTACCACCGCTCCTTGGGTATGTAGATTTTCCTGGTTTTGAGATAGTACTCGCTAACGCTAAAAAAGATTTGGTGGCATTTCAGGATGCTGGTTTTGATGCAATTATTATTGAAAATAATTATGATAATCCTCACTCAGAAAATATTGATTCTTCAGCTTCCGTAGCGATGGCTATTTTGTGTTATCAAATAAAACAGAATGCTAAAATCCCAGTGGGGATAAGCGTACTGTGGAATGATTATAAGGCTGCTTTATCTATAGCCAAAGCAGTTGGGGCAGATTTTATAAGAATTCCAGTTTTTGTGGATACTGTTAAAACGAGTTATGGGATAGTAAAAGGGAACCCTAAAAAAGTTATTAATTTTAGAAAAAGTATTCATGCGGAAAATGTTTTGATTTTTACTGATATTCATGTAAAGCATGCTAAATTACTTTCTAAAAATTCTTTAATAAAATCAGCTCTCTTGGCAATTAAAAATGGAAGTGATGGATTGATAATAACAGGGAAATGGACAGGCGATGAGCCGTCGGTGGATGATTTACATTTAGTCCGAGAAGCGGTAGGGGACTTTCCTATCATTGCCGGAAGTGGAGTCGACGTAAAAAATATAAAAAAGATTTTTTCTTTCACTAATGCCTGTATCGTAAGCACATCCTTAAAAGAAGGACAGATAAAAAATACAGAAATAAATCTAAAGGGTTATTCTCAAAGAATAAGTATAAAAAAATGTAGAGAATTAGTTACAGCTATTAAATAATAATTAATATTATTAAATAAATTTTTTTATATTATGAAAAATAACGATATTAAATATATATTTTTAAGACATGGCAAATTAGATTTGCCATATAAAGACCATAGTGAAATGCCTCTTTCTGTTCTTATTGAGGTAGCTGGTGGAAAGATATCTCCATCTATTGATGTTTTGTTCCTTAATGAAAAATTATTAAAATTAGAACCATTTTTAAATAATATCGATACTGTAGTTACAAGTTCGATGAAAAGAGGAGTCGAGACCGGTAAAATAATTCATAAATCTATCAAAGAAAAAAGAAAAAAAGATATAGGGTTTTTTATCGAGGATAATTTAAAAGAAGTTTCTTTTAATCTTGAAAAAATAGTAGATGGTTTAGATTATATTCCTAATATTTCTCAAATAAATGATTTAGTATATGGGGCAATTTGTGAGTTAGGAGAAAGGGCAGAAAATTTTGATTCAGTTTTTAATAGAGTTAAAGAAGTTATAAAGAAATACAATATTGATGATAAGGTCGTATTAATCATAACTCATAGTTTTCTACTAGAGGTCATGGAAATGTTTATTAAAAATAAAAACAATAAAAATTTTATTGGAAATTATGATGAATTGTCAAAAACAAAAAGCGTTTTTTATCTTTCTGGATTTACTACAGACAAAGATTTAAATATTATTAATTTTATTAATGTGTAGTACTTTATTGTAAATATGCAAGGATTAAAAATAATATTTGCCCTGTTGGCTTTAATTGCAAATATAACTGCATTTTATCCATATTTAAGAGATATCTTTCTTAAAAAACAAAACCACATATTTATACATGGCTTATTTGGACGATCACTCAAGGGACGGCAGTTTTTGCTCTTTGGTATGGTGGTGGAGGTTGGGGTGCCGTTAAACTAATAATCGGAACTTGTTTAGCTTTTATAATATTTTTGTTTTCTATTAAAGGTGGGACGAAAAATATAACAAAAAGTGATACTCTGGTTCTTTTTCTTGCTCTGTTTTCAATTATTGTTTGGTGGAAATTGGATAGCCCTATTTTGGCAGTTATTATGGTTTCGTTGATAGATTTGTTTGGTTATATACCAAGTTATAGAAAATGCTGGAATGAACCATGGAGTGAAACTATGAGTACTTGGGTGCTTTTTTCTATAGGTAATATTTTTGCAATTTTTGCGCGCAGTGAATACAATCTTATTACCTTAACTTATCTTGTTACTATTATTTTTTGTAATGTTATTCTTGTCGCTATTTCATTATTCAGAAGACGTAAAATAAAATCTAAAATTTAGCAAGGCAAGACCTAGCTTTACCCTTCAATCGTGGGCTTGACTTAATCTATTTTTGTATATACCATTTTAATTAGAACAAGGTTCTTTAAAATAATTAAAGAATAAAACAAGGTTCTAAAAGAAAGGAAAAGTATGAATAAATCTTCTGGGATTACAAAGAAATCAGAGGCTAAAAAGAAAGTACGAATTAAAGTTCGTATTGGTAAGGGTAGTTGTAGTATTTGTGATTAACTTACGTTACCAACCTCTATTAACTTAGATGGGGGAAGAGTAAGTTTATTCTTCCCCTTTTTGTCTTTTATTTACATAAATAAAAAAGAAAATGGAATGTAAAATTGAAACTCCAAGATTAGAAGTTGAGACCGAAGAAAATATCTATGAGATAGAATTTGGTCAAATTCAAATTGAAATTACTGGTAAGTGTAATATGAATTGTCAG
>JBAYME010000013.1:0-19711 GCA_041663725.1 Minisyncoccota bacterium
AACTAATAAAAGTGCCAGAACGTCCTACGCAAACATGTATAACCGAGGGCTGATTGCTTAGAGATTAACGCTTTCTTTTTTTAACAAACACATAAAAATCCTACAAGGATAATTATACTATATTTAGAATTCCGCAAATGTTATAATGTGGATACCCTGTTGATAATGTTCTGGGGATAGTATAGCATACTATAAAATCAATGTCAAGCCCATTACTCTCTAATAACGAAATAGGTAAATCTTAATTTATAAATATATATGAAAAAAGAAGAAAAAAAAGAAGAAATATATTTAGACCAAGCACTCAGGCCTACTAGATGGGAAGAATATATTGGCCAAAAACACATAAAAGACAACGTTAAAATCCTATTACGGGCAGCAGAAGAACGTGGGCACATACCTGAACATATTCTTTTTTATGGACCTCCAGGACTAGGAAAAACTACACTGGCACACCTTATAGCAAAAGAAACTGGAAGACAAATGAAAATAACCTCTGGCCCAGCAATTGAAAAGGTTGGGGACTTAGCTTCTATCCTCACAAATCTTTCTCCTGGGGATATAATTTTTATAGACGAGATACATAGATTAAATAAAACAGTAGAAGAAGTATTATATCCTGCCATGGAGTCTGGTGTTTTAGATATAATTATAGGGAAAGGTCCTTCTGCTCGTACTATCCAGCTTGACCTATCTCCTTTTACACTAATTGCTGCTACTACTAGAGTTGCATTAGTTTCAGCACCACTCCGTTCAAGATTTTCTGGTGGTGTTTTTCGTTTAGAATTTTACTCAAATGAAGAAATAGGTGAGATCGTTCGTAGGTCTAGTAAATTATTAGAAACAGAATTAGTTGAAGAAGCATTAAAAGAAATTGCGAAAAGAAGCCGTTTCACTCCTCGTACTGCAAATTACTTTTTGAAACGTTGTCGTGATTATGCGCAAGTAAGTAAAAAAATTCTAGACCAAAAGACAGTAAAGGAAGCCCTCTCTATGCTTTCTATTGATGAAATAGGATTAAATTCATCTGACATAAAATTTTTAGAAATATTAATTGAAAAATTCAAAGGTGGGCCAGTTGGATTAAAAACAATGGCCGCAGCAATGTCCGAAGAAGAAGCAACCGTAGAAGAAGTAATAGAACCGTATTTAATCCAATTAGGATTATTGGAGCGCACAGCACGTGGTAGAGTTGCAACAGAAAAAGCATATAATCACATAAGTTATAAAGTAAAAAGTTCATAAAGTTCATAAAGTAAAATGAAAATAGAAAAATTTGAAGAAATAATATCTTGGAAAAAAGGAAAAGAATTAACTATGTTAGTTTATAGCGCATTTAGAGACTGTAAAGATTTTAGTTTTAAAAACCAAATAGAAAGAGCTTCTGTTTCAATAATGAATAATATTGCTGAAGGATTTGAAAGAAGAACAAATAAAGAACTAAAAAACTTTTTATTTATTGCAAAAGGCTCTGCTGGAGAAACTAGATCAATGTTGGATTTAGCATTAGATTTAAAATATCTAAATGAAACTAGTTTTGAAAAAATGTACAATTTAACACTAGAAATTTCTAAATTATTATCAGGGTTTATAAAAACTTTAGATTAAACTTTATGGACTTTATAACTTTACAAACTTTATAACTAATTACCATGTCCGGACATAATAAATGGAGTCAAATTAAAAGACAAAAAGGAGTAAGTGATGCTAAAAAAAGCAAAATTTTTTCTAAATTGGTGCGCTATATTTCCGTTGAAGCTAAACTATCTAATGGTAATGATTCGGCTGGGTTACGTAGTGCAATAGAAAAAGCCAAAAAAGTAAATATGCCTAAAGATATTATTGATAAAGCATTAAAAAAGGCGTCTGAACCATCGACTCAAATGGATTCAATTACTTATGAAGCTTATGGACCTGGGGGGGTCGGAATAATAATTGAAACATTAACAGATAGTAAAAATCGCACTGCTCAAGACATTAAACATATTTTAGTAAAAAATGGTTTTGCCTTAGCTGGTATTGGTTCTGTTGCTTGGGCTTTTACAAAGGAGATCTCTCCGGAAGGATTAATATGGAAACCAAATACCACAACAGAAGTATCAGATACTGACTTAGAGTTGTTGGAAAAATTAGTAGATGAATTAGAGGAGAATGATGATGTGCAAGATGTTTATACTAATGCGGAATAATACAAGTTATAAAGTAGAAAGTTTATAAAGTTATCAAGTAAAATACAAAATATGATATATAATTAACTTTATGAACTTTATAACTTTAAGAACTTTAAACTTATGCGTATTTTAGGAATAGATCCAGGATTTGAAAGAGTTGGAATAGCTATACTAGAAAAAAATTCTTCTAGTGAAAAAGAACTTGTTCTTTTTTCTGAATGCTTTAAGACTTCAGCTAAATTAGAATTCTCTGAACGATTGAACTTAATTGGGACAGAAGTAAAAAAAATAATAAAAAAATATAAACCTGAAGTTCTATCTATTGAAACTTTATTTTTAAATACAAACCAAAAAACAGTTATGAACGTAGCTGAAGCTCGAGGGGTAATTATTTATGAATCAACTCAAGGAGGACTTAAGGTTTTTCAAGCTTCTCCTCCTCAAATTAAAATAGCTATAACTGGATATGGAAGGGCTGACAAAAAACAGATAAATAGAATGGTACAAATGTTGGTAAATATAGATAAAAAAGAAAAAAAACTAGACGATGAGTGGGATGCCATTGCTATAGCTTTAACTGCTTTTGCTCACATAAAAAGATATCCACATATTTAATTTTTTACTATTGCTAAACAATTTTATTTTTGATAAAAATTAAAAGGTAATTTTTATTAATAGGTCGTTTTTAAAAAATTAAGAATAAAAACATATAAAATATGTACGACGAAGAAGAACTAGTAGGTTTTAAATTAAGTGACACAGAGGATGAAAATTTTGACGATGATCTTTCCGACCCGTTAGATTTAGATAGAGAAGACAAGGACGATGATTTTGGATTAGATCTAGAGGAGAATTAAATATAAAAAATAAAAAAACAGCCCTTTATTTATAATAGGGCTGTTTTTTTATTTAATTATAATTTTTATAAATCTTTTTTTACCTATCTTTAGGGTTAAATTTTCAATTACCTTAAAATTAAAATCCCTTATATTTATATTTTGAACCAATTCATGTATTGCATTACCTTCTACGAGCCTGCGCCACTCCCCCTTTGAGGGTAAAATTTTATTTTTTACTAAAACCTCACTTAATATTTCTTCTTTTGTGCAATTTATTTGTTCCATTTCATTTGGAATTTCTTTTTTAGAAAAAGTGTTTTCCCAATTTTTTTCAGCTTTTTCAGCCTCTATGCCACTAAAGATAACCGACAAAATCTCCTTCGCCATTTCTTTTTTAGCATTAATTGGTTCTAATTTTAAAATCTCTTTAATTTTGTCTTTCGAAACCCTAGTGCAGTTTATTAAAAAAATTTCAATCATTTCGTCTGGTTGGGCCATTATCTTTCCAAACATTTCTGACGGGGAAAGGTTTAAAAAAACACCAGTGCCCTTAGTCTTAGACATTAATTCACCTGTTTTAGGGTTTTCCATTAAATTAACAGTAACTACAAATTTTTCTTTACCTTTAATTTTTCTCAATAAAGTACGCCCCATCAATGCATTAAATGTCTGATCTGTTCCGCACATCTCTACGTCAACATCCATTGCAACACTGTCATAGCCCTGCATTAATGGATACATGAATTCATGTAAAAAAATATGCTTACCTTCATTAATTCTCTTTTGAAACATATCTCTTTCTATCATTTGTTGGACAGTAACCTTCGATGCTAAATCAAGAACATCCTCCATTGATAATTTAGCCAACCACTTACTATTAAATTTAACTTTCGCTGGATTAGAAAAACCATTAAAGGAAATTAGGTTTTTAATTTGCTTTTTCCAACTTTTTATATTATTTAAAACATCTTTTTTAGAAAGTATATTTCTTGTCCCACCCTGGTCAGACGGGTCACCAATTCTAGCAGTAAAATCACCAAAAAGAAGGACGGCTTCATGTCCAAGCTTTCTGAAATCTTCTAAAAGCATTATATTTTTCGCGTGACTCAAGTGCAATGTCTCAGCCGTAGCATCAAAACCAATATAAATTTTTATTCTCTTTCCAGACATTAAGAGTTTTTTGAACTCTTCTTTGCTTGGTAAAACATTAGTAATTATACCCCTGTCTAAAACTTCATCTATTTTCTTTTCATCTGTAATAATTTTCATATTAATTCAAATTATAACATCCAAAACAAAATTTTGGAAATCTCTTACCATATGGTCATTTTTTTGCTATGCTTTAAATAATGACAAAAAAATTAAAAAATAGGCATATTTTAAAGAACTTAATATTGTTTAGTATTAGTATTTTTATTTTAATAGTTAGTATTTCTATAGTTTGGCTCTTCTCAATTAAAATACCTGACTTCCGTTCTTTTGATGCTCGAAAAACTATCAATTCAACAAAAATATACGACAAAACAGGAGAGATACTCCTATACGACATAAATAGAGACATCAAAAGGACCAGTATTCCTTTTGATGAAATGAGTGTCTATGTTAAAAATGCCACCGTAGCCATTGAAGATGCTAATTTTTATAATCATAGTGGAATACGCATAACCTCAATAATACGTGCAGTAATATCAAATGTATTAAATATAGGAAAAACCCAAGGTGGTTCTACTATTACTCAACAGTTAGTAAAAAATACACTACTTAATTCTAAAAAAACCATAACTAGAAAAATTAAAGAGTGGATATTGGCTATTAAAATAGACAACTCTATGCCAAAAGAAAAAATATTGGAACTATACTTAAATGAATCACCATATGGTGGAAGTGTTTATGGAATAGAAGAGGCATCAAAAATATTTTTTGGTAAAAAAGCTATTGATTTAAGCTTAGCGGAAGCTGCTTATTTAGCCTCTCTTCCCCAGTCCCCAACTACACTTTCTCCTTATGGAAAGAATCTGAATAAATTAGAAGATAGAAAAAATTTAGTTTTATTCAGAATGAAAGAGGTTAATTTTATAACTGAAGAACAATACAATACGGCTAAAAGTGAAACAGTTACCTTTTTACCACAACAAACAAGTAGCATAAAAGCTCCTCATTTTGTTTTTTTTATAAAAAATTATTTAGAACAAAAATATGGGGCTGATGTTGTTGAACAAGGTGGATTAAAAGTAATAACCACTCTCGACTATGAGTTACAAGAAAAAGCAGAACAAATAGTAAAGGATGGCGCTCTACAAAATGAAAAAGATTGGAATGGTAGTAATGCTGCATTAGTAGCAATAGACCCCAAGACGGGCGGAATTTTAACAATGGTAGGCTCTCGTGGTTATTTTGATAAAAACATTGATGGAAATTTTAATGTGACCACTGCAAGTCGCCAGCCTGGTTCTTCCTTTAAGCCATTTATCTATGCAACAGCTTTTAATAAGGGATTTACTCCTGATACTGTACTTTTTGACCTACCAACAGAATTTCAAAGTACTTGTGATGCATATGGTAAAGCATTACCAGGACATAACCAAAAAGATTGTTATATGCCAGAAGATTACGATGGTAAATATCGCGGTCCAATGAGTCTTCGTGATGCACTAGCACAATCAATAAACATTCCTGCTGTAAAACTTTTCTATTTAGTTGGCACCAGGGACGCAATAAATGTAGCAGAGAACATGGGAATAAACACACTTACTGACCCAAGTCGATATGGTTTAACCTTAGTTATTGGAGGTGGTGAAGCTACCCTACTTGATATGACATCTGCCTATAGTGTTTTTGCAAATAATGGTATTAAAAATTCATATACTGGAATTTTAAAAATCGAAGATAAAAATAGTAATGTTATTGAAGAAATAAACCCTACCTCAAAAGAAGTCTTACCTAAAAATACAGCTTTAATAATTTCTGATATTCTTTCTGATAATAAAGCTCGTACTCCAACCTTTGGTGCTAATTCTGTTTTAAATATATCAGGTAAAGATGTAGCAGTAAAAACAGGAACCACAAATAATAATAAAGATGCTTGGACTGTGGGATATTCTCCAACTATTGCAGTTGGTGTTTGGGCTGGAAATAACGATAATAAACCAATGAAAAAAGGAGGTTCGGCTGTTGCTGGACCAATTTGGAATAAATTTATAATTGAAGCACTTAAAATTTTACCAGATGAAAAATTTGAAAAACCAGACCTAATATATGATATTGAAAAAATAAAACCTGTATTAAGAGGAAGCTGGCAAGGGAATGAAAACTTTTTTATTGATACAATTTCTGGAAAATTAGCTACCGTAGACACACCAAATGAAACAAAAAAAGAAAAAATTATAACAAATGTCCATTCAATACTTTATTGGATAGATAGAAATAATATTTTAGGAGATGCCCCAAGCAACCCTTTAGGTGATTCACAATTTAGTCGTTGGGATATCCCAATACAAAACTGGTGGGTAAAAAATTCATATAGATATGGAATTACTACTTGGGCATCAAAACCACTAGTATTTGACGATATACACAATGAAGCCAATAAACCAATTGTTTCAATATTAATACCAAACCCTGTTGATATATACCCACAAGAACAAAGAATACAATTACAATTAAATAGTGTTGGAAATTTTCCACTACAAAAACTAGATATTTTTATTAATGATATTTATTTAGAAACAGTAAAAGCTCCGTTTGTTTTTTCTTTTATTCCTTCATCTCTTGATAATTTAAAAGAAAATAATGAATTAAAAATTATTTCTTATGATTCTATATATAACAGAGGGGAAACAATCTCTACTTTTAGAGTACGGTAAAAATAAAATTATTAGGTTTACCTAAAATTAGTTGGAGTTTTTTTACCTAAGATTTCTTTTATTCTAGAAAATATTTTATCTTTTTTTATAAAAATTTCATTTTTATAAATTGGTTTTATATTTAGAAACAAAGTACCATTTTTAATTTTTATGTCTTCGGTTTTTATTTCTGTTTTAATTTCTTCCGAAATTATTTTACAAATTTCCTCTTTTTTTCCACCCTCTGATATGAGTATGTTTTTAAAATTTAAAAGTAGGTCTTTAATTTCAATCATTTAACTTTGTATTTATTTTAACTAAAAGATAACTAGCCATAAGCTAAAAAGCTATTTATCTATTCATCGGCATTATTAAATAAAGAAAAGAATTATCAGATACACCAGAAACAACAATTGGCTTAGAAGCTTGATTAAATTTAATAGAAACACTGTCTGAATTTATTGACTGGAAACAATCTATAAAATACTTATAATTAAAGCCGACTTCAACCATCTCCCCAGTAAGAGCTGCATCTACGTGAGTTTTATTTTCTCCAACTTCATTATTTTGAGAAGAAAGTTCAAATATTTTTTCTTTTGGATTAATAATTAAATTGACTTGATTAAATTTATCAGAAAAAATATTTGATAACTTAAGGGCATTTAATAAATCTTGTTTTAAAACAACGCATTCTGTTTTAAATTCTTTTGGTATTATTTGAGTATAATCTGGAAAAATCCCATCTATAATTCTTGAGGTTAAATAAACATTATCTGAAGAAAAAGATATTTGATTCTTATTAAAACAAATTTTAATTTCACCAGAAAATTCACTAAAAATTCTAAGTATTTCTGGTATATTTTTAAATGGAACAATAATACCACTTATCTCTTCTAAATTTTTAACTTTAATTTTCTTCTCTGCCAATCTAAATGAATCAGTCGATACAAAAACCAAACTATCATCCTTTGAATAAAAATAAACACTTGAAATTTCTGGTTTTATATCTGAAATAGAAGAACTATAATAAACAGATTTTATACCATCAATTAATTTTTTAGAATCTATATCAAATGTATTACCTTCTACTTGTGGTATTGTTGGAAAATCTTCATTTGGTTGGCATTTTAATTTTATTTGGCTTTTTTTTGTTTTAATTAATAAATTTCCATCAACTTCCTCCAGTGAGATATTTTCTTTTTGAAAAATATTTGAAAAGATACCGACTAAAACTGAACCAGAAATAGCTATAATTCCCTCTTTTTCAATTTTTGCAGGTATTTCTATTTCTATACCTAAACTTAAATTAGTGGCTCTTAATTTTAAAGACTTACCAGAAGCAATAAAAAGAATCGAACTCAAAACTGGTAAGGTTAAATTTTTTCCAGTAATCCTTTCTACTTGAGATACTGCTCCTTTTATTTTTTCAATTTCACATTCTAGTCTCATATGTTTATATCTTATATATTTAATCTATTAATACTATTAGTAGTGTTGATAAGTGGATAACCAATTCTGTCTTTTGTTTACTTGTTATTTTAATAATTTGTTTTTTCTTTTTATCTAACAACTTTTTACTTTATTAACCTTATAATTTTATAAATTTTTTATTACTTTGTTTTATTATTTTTTATTAACACTTTTTATTTACTTATACACAGCTATTTAAACAAGGCACGAATTTGTTCTAACTCTTGTAATAGTTGTGGGTCGTTTTTTATATCTTCTTTTATTTTCAAATATGAATGAATTACAGTTGTGTGATCTTTTCCTCCTAATTTCTGTCCAATTAAAGGATAAGATACATTGAAATCCTCTCTGAGTATATACATTACAACCTGCCTCGCTTTTACTATTTCCTTTCGTCTTGTTTTTTCATAAACAGCAGATTCTTCTAAGTTATAATAATCCCCTACTATTTTTGCTACATCTTTTATATTTACATTTCTTTTTGGTTTAATGTTATTTTTTATTAAGTTTTTAACTTCCAAAAGAGAAAGAGGTCTATTTTTAAGGCGATATTGGCAAATAACTGTGTTTAAATTTCCTTCAAGTTCTCTTATGTTGCCCTGTATTACAGAAGATATGTATTCTAAAATTTCTTGATCTAGATTTATCCCTAATTCACGTATTTTTACATTTAAAATGGCTAAACGTGATTCATATTCTGGTTCAGATATATCTACTATCATCCCCGCCGAAAAACGAGATTTTAATCTATCAGCTAATTCTGGAATATGATTAGGGTGTTTGTCCGAGGAAAAAATAATTTGTTTATTGTTTTCGTAAAAAGTATTAAAAGTGTGGAATAGTTCTTCTTGAATTTTTTCCATTTTTCCAATAAATTGGATATCATCAATTATTAATAAATCATATTTTCTATATTTTTCTTTAAAAGAGTTTGCCTTATTGTTTTGCAGAGAATTAATAAAATCTGTAGCAAATTTTTCCAATGTCATGTAATGTACTTTTTTATTTGGATATTTTTCTTTAATAGAATTACCAACAGCTTGAATTAGGTGAGTTTTACCCAGTCCAGTTCCTCCATAAATAAAAAATGGATTATATTTAGTGCCTGGATTATCTATAATTGCCTGAGAGGCAGCATAAGCAAGCTCATTAAAAGTTCCAACAATAAAAGAATCAAAACGATAACGAGGGTTTAGGTTGTCGTCTGGATTTATATATAAGTCTTTTAGAGGTAATTCTTTATTAACATAAGGCTGGCTTATATTAATAATGGTTGTTTCTTGTTTATCCGCTTCTATTTTTGTAATTATATATTCAACAGCCCTCATATTTTCATAAGCATCGGCTATTGTTTTGGTTATGAGTTTATGATATTTGTTTTTTAACCAGTCACGAACAAATTCATTTGGTACCCCAACGCAAACGACACCCCCCTCTTCTTTTAAAATACATGTATTTTTAAACCAAGTGCTAAAGTTTGCTTTTGAAACACCACTTTCAATTTCACTCAGACATTTTTTCCAAAGTTGTTTTGTATCCATTAATTTGTATTATACTATTTTATTCACAGAGAGAGAAATTTTTAAAACTTATTAACTCTGTTGATAAGCTGTGGACAAACAAACATGTTGCCTAATTCTTTATTTTATATTAGAATCTAACCATGTCACAAACATATCAACCAAATAAAAGAAAAAGAGCTAAATCCCATGGTTTTCTAGTTAGATCTAAAACTAAGAATGGTAGTAAGGTTATTGCGAGAAGAAGGCAAAAAGGCCGAGCAAAATTAACCGTCTAACCTCTTATTAGAGCCTAGAGCCTTATTAATTCTATGCTTCCTAAAATAAATAGAGCTGATAGAAAACAAATAGACCAAATTTTTAAATATGGGAAATTTTTAAATTCTCCAAATTTAACCTTTAAATTTATTTTTCCACAACCCTCTCTTGAAAAAGAGAGGGTTGATTTGAGACCTACACAAATATCATTTATTGCACCAAAGAGTGTTGCAAAACTGGCTATTAGGAGAAACTTATTACGTAGGAGGGGGTATTCAGCCTTAAGTAAACACATTGATCAATTCCCTATTGGAATTATAGGAGCACTACTTTTTAAAAAACCAATTAACTCTGTTTTAGAAATTGAAAATGAAATTAAAACAATTCTTAGTAAAATTAATTAATTTTTATCAAAAATACATCTCTTCTTTAAAAAGACCCAGTTGTGTTTTTTATCCAACCTGTTCTGAATACACAAAACAGGCAATAGTTAAATATGGAGCATTTAAGGGTTCTTATTTAGGATTTAGGAGAATTATCCGTTGTCACCCTTGGCAAAAAGAACATATAGACCCACTAAATTAATTATTAATTATCAATTACGAATGATTAATTAGAAGATTAAAAAAATTTAAATTCGTAATTTTTAATTTATATTTGATAATTGAATCGTTTTGGGGTAGAATTAAAAAATGCTAAGTAATATTTGGAACATAGTTTTATATAAGCCACTAGTAAACGTTTTGGCTTTTTTTGTGTCAGTTGTGCCCGGCGGTGATGTTGGAATTGCAGTTATTATTTTAACTATTTTAGTCAAAGCAGCACTTTTCCCTCTTTCTCAGCGTTCCATTGAAAATCAAGCCAAAATGAAGCTCCTAGAGCCAGAAATTAACAGTATAAAGAAGAGTGGAGCCAGTAAAGAAGAACAAGCCAAATCAACAATGGAGCTTTATAAAAAGCACAAAACTAATCCATTTTCTGGTTGTCTTTTGGTTTTAATTCAAATACCAATAATTTTTGCTTTATATTATGTTTTTTATAGGGGTATTAATTTTGATAATGGAATATTATATTCTTTTTTGAATGCTCCGTCTCATATAAACATGAATTTTCTGGGCTTAATTGATATCGGACAAAAAAGCTTAATTCTAGCAATATTGGCTGGAGTATCTCAATTCTTGCAAGCGTACTTTATGCCTAAACCAGCAATTACTCCTAAAAAAGATGGTTCTAAGGTTTCTTTTCAAGAAAGCTTTACAAAGAGTATGAATATGCAGATGAAGTATATCTTTCCAATCATTGTTGTATTCATTTCTTACAGTATTTCCGGGGCTATTGCATTATATTGGATTACAAGTAATATATTTACAGTATGGCAGCAAATGCGCGCTAATAAAAAGGGACTTAGTATTGTTGTCCATGGAGAAAAAGTAAAAACAGAGGTTGTAAAATAGAAAGACCCTTCGATAAAAACTCAGGGTCATAACAATTAAGGTGGATTATTAAAAAATCATGAAAAATGAAGAAATACAAAATTTAATAAAGGATTTAATTGAAAAAACAACAGTTTCAGTGAAAGAGATAACCTTTACTGAGCAAGAATCCACAGATAGACCAGGTATGACCATGTTTTCCGTAGAAGTTGGTGATCCGTATCATTTTTTGGGACGTGGTGGTGAGGGTCTTGCTGCCTTAAATCATTTAGTTCGTAGAATCGTTGAATCAAAAGTTTCCCCTAAACCCGGTTTAGGGGATGAACCTAAATCTTATTTAGGGTCTATTTTGGTGGATATAAATGGTTTTCAAAAAAAGCGTATTGAAAGCATACATGCAGTAGCTCATATGATGGCTGAAAGAGCTAGATATTTTAAATCAAGTATCGAAGTTGACCCAATGTCTGCTTTTGATAGAAGAATCGTTCATGAATTTCTTGCAAATGAAACTGACCTTAAGACTGAATCAACAGGAGAAGGTCTATCTCGTCGGGTGGTGATTAAATATGTAGGTAATATATAAGTAGAAAGTTCATAAAGTTATAAAGCACTAATAAATAGATTTAGTGTTTTTTTAAGAACTTCTTTTATATTCAAAAACCCCTCTCCTTATTAAGGAGAGGGGTAGGTGGTGATGTTCTTTTACTTTAAAAACTTTATAACTTTTTAACTTTATAACTAGCCTATAGGCTTAGTTTCCAAAGATAAGAGTTCTTTTTATTTACAAAAAATAGAGAGTTTCCATTTTCATCTAACATTAATTTTATTCCATCTATATCCTCCCCTATTTCATTTATAGGGTCAGAAATTAAACTAGTAGAATTATCTATAACATTTATTTTCCAGATTTCATCTGTGAAAGAAGTTTCACCCTGATACCAAATGTCTGGATATCCAGTTCTGTCTATGAATTTTGGTACGGCACAGTAAACAAAATCACTTACCTTTCCCCATACGCATTTTTCAGGCAAGCTTCTTATTCCAAGAGAACTCACTTCTTTTGTTTCTATGTTATAAAGGCTTAATGATAAATTATTATTACTATATAAAACTAATTTTCCATTAGGACTAGCTAAAGTAGTCAATCCGTTTATATTCCCCAAAATTTTATTTAAGTTCTTCTGGTCTGGATTACTTATATACATAAAACCAGGAAGATTGGACGATGGTTTTGTAGTCAGTGTTATCATCGTGCTATTTGGCCAGAAAGATACCCAGTCAGTAAATGGAGAATTAAACACTTGTACCTTTTTGTCCCCATTTGCATTTGCTACTATTCCCACAGAACCTTCATTATTTCTTAAATTAAATAAATAAAATAATTTTGTAGTATCTGGCGAAATGTTTATATTCGAAATATTTTCTGGTAGAAAGGATCCTTTAATTTCATTATCAATAGTTGAGTCTTCTCCGAGTAGTTGTTTTGGTAAGTTGCCAATAAATGTTTCAATATTTTTTGTACTATCATTAAAATATCTCATTAAAACAGATTCCCCATTGTTTCCAAAATATGCATCGTATACTTTTGGCACTATTGTTGTAGTAAATTGAGATTCATTTATATTATTTGCAAAAGTTTGGTAGATATTCCCTGTTGCTTTGTCTACATATCTAAGTGTAGGAACAAATTCTGTTGGTGGTGGGGTAGGTTTTATTTGAACCCCTCCTTCTACTCCCTCTTGCCCTATTGGAGTTTCTTCTGTTTCTGAAATTGTAGGCACCACTATTGGTAAATCTACAAATCTTTCTTTCATAAAAACAGTGAAACCAGCAATCGGCATAGATGAAACCCTCATTAGTCGTTGCTCCATTGGAGTTTCTTCTGTTTCTAAAACATAACCCGAAATATCAGCTGGCTCTGTTTCTGTTGGTGTAGTATTTGTGCTTTTACCAAAATTAAATAAATTTGAAAGGAAATTTGTTCCCGGTTCTTCTGTCTTTAAGGTGCTTGTTGGTTTATAAAGAACTAGAAACACATAAGCTATTCCTACTATTATTATTAAACCGATTGTTGAAATGATTATATTTCTTTTTGACATAAAATTATGGTGCTACTATTCTTTGTGTTCCAATACCATGACCATTTTCATCCCACATTGAAACCTTTATTGTTTTTCCTTCTATTACATTATATATAGAGGAAAGATTTTTCTCAAAAGAGCTTCCAGTAATTAATAAATTAGAAATAGTTGGAATTGGAGTAGATGTATTTGGGTAGTAAGCGGTAATTCTGTGTTTGATATTATTAAAAGGATTTATTGTGACAGATAGTATTTTGTTTGTTATTTTTAATTCAAACTCTTCATTTGTCGAAGAGACCGTAGATCCATTCCCCGGCCCAGTTTTTCCAGCCGCCCGTATTATGTGTTTGATTTCATCTTTATAATAATTTAAATCATTATTAGTGTGTGCGTTAGCATTAATTACACCAGTTGGTCCTGTTGTTTCTATTATTATGTTTCCACCTAGTGACATAACAACATGTCCTTCTTTATATTTTCCACTTTCCCCCATTTTCCACCCTAATATGTCTCCAGGTTGTATATTTGATATATCAGTACTTGCATTACTGTCGTTAAAAATATCTGCACTTGTGTTCCCTGGTCTATTTAATCCAGCACAGCTATATACTTGCGATATATAAGAAGAGCAATCAAAATATATTGTTGAATTATCACCAGCAACAGTGTTTCTCTTACTTTGATCGTATGTTATTTTATTTTTAAAACTTTGACTAATTAGGGGAAGTTTTGGAACTCCGCCAGTGCCTGGACAAATAATGCCAGGTATGTCCTGTAGTTTAGTTGGAGATATTGGTGTTGGGTTTATTGTTGATTCACCACCTATTGATATTGTCGCCGTTGGCAACCTACTCAACCCAATATCTAATAGATCTGGATTAATTGTATTTAATATTGCATAAGCACCTAGAGCAAGGAGTAACCCTAATATGGCTTGAGTAATCTGCTTTCTCCCTGCTTCTTTTCCAGAAACCAATTCACTAGTCATATATTGAATTCCACCCATAATGATCATTATCATTGCAAGCACCGCACAAATACCAATGAAAAGAGTTATCATTACATTTAGGTAATTTGCAAAACCTGGTCCAGGAGAGCACGTTTGTTCCCCTTTTTCATTTGTGGTGCAAGTTGAGGCTGTTTTTACACAAACTATTTTACCTGTTTTATCAGCTTCACATGTTTCATTTATTCCTGGTAATGGAGCAAGTGGATAATAGTTCGGTACTTGTTTTTCTGGGCCTGTGTTACATTCATTTGGCATTATTGGTTGTGCAGCCGATTTATTACAGCTAGGATCAATAACTACATTTACATTATTTTCTTCAAAAGCTTTTTTGTTTAATTGGCATTCATTAAATGTTGTATAACTTAGTATTTGACAAGATACAATTTCTTTCTTTGAGTTGTATCTTTTGTAAATTGACCACCATTTTTCTGTTATATTTTCAACTGGTACAACGGCATTGTTTATGTTTGGCCATGGAGCTTCTTGTACCTCTAATATATCGGAATTCTTTATTGTGACTGAATCTATTTTTGTTACCTGTACACAGTCAGAAATATTATATACTTTTTCTAAAATAGTATCTTTTCTAATTTGTTCACTTCGTGTATTTTCACACACTTCTTTATTGGCATTAAAAAACACCGCTGTTTCTGTTGGTTCACTTGAGTTTGTTCCATATGCCCAAACTTGTATTTCAGCAGCATTGACAGTAAAAGGTAAAACAAAGCTCACTAAAAACATCATTAAAAAAACGAGGCTGAATATTTTTTTTGTTTTTATTTTAAAAATTGACATTGAGTGTTTTTGTCATATTTAGGAATAATGTTTTCATATTATTTATTGAAATTTTAATAACAGAAGTACCAGATTGGCCACTTTCTGGTTTAATACCTAATTCATTTGGGGTAGAAGGTGTACTTATTTCAGACTCTCCCAAAGACCATTTTATATCAAGATCACCTGATCTTAAATTTTTAGGCCAGAAAAAATATGGTTCAGCTACTAAGGTCTGTCCTTCACTATTTATCATATATCCATTGTCTATTGTTTTTTCCCATTTAGTACCTAGGTTTGGGTCTTGTTCATAAAAAAGTATTTTTGGTGCACTTGGCTTGATTGTTATTTTTCCATTTCCGATACTATTCCCATATAAGTCTGAAACGCTCACTTCTATCGTATTAGTGGGGCTTAAATAACTATTTTTAAAAGTATAAGAATTTTTAGCATAACCCGAAGAATTTACTTTATTATTACCATCTTGTTTCCAATTATAAATATATTTTTCACCATTATTCGAGTTAGGTATGGCCACCACCTTCACCACAGACTGTGAAGAAGTCATTGTTTTTCCTTTATAAAACGGAGGAACATAAGTATCTACTGCTTCCCAGACCATATCAATATCAGCTGGGCTTATGATTGCTTGCTTGTTAATAAAAGAACCATCTGAGGTTTGAATTTGAATATCTAATATAGTCTGACTGCCGGATGCACCAACAGTAAAAGAAAAGTTTTTTTGACCAACACTGTCTATTGCCAGTTGACCATTCAATGTCCATGAAATTCTTGATTTATTTAAATCTGTTGCATAACTAGATAGGGTTGCGGTGACGTTTTCATTTGCCCTTGGATTTTCTGGATTAATAGAAAGAGAAATATCACTAGACTGTGTTTGGGCCGAAACAAAAAAAGCAAAAGAAAGATATACTACAAACGATATTAAAGTTATTTTAAAAAGTTTTTGCATTTTTTTAAACTATGTAAATACATTATAACATTTTCTATTTAATTAGGAAGCTAAAAGCTATAAGCTAAGAAGCTTTATTTCCCCGTCTGCCCCTCTTCTAAGTCATGTTTCGCTTTTTTTATTGAAAGAATCTGAGATGGGTCGGATGTTATTATTTGATCTTCTGTATAAGAAGCTATTACTTTAATAGCTACATGCTTTAATCCTGCAAAGAATATACCCTCCCCCACACTTGATTCTAGAAGTAAATATTTTTCCTCATCAGTAAGATTGAAGGTTTGTTGGAGTATGTCCATGGTGCTAGGAGACTGTTTTAATAGGATTTGAATAGAGGAGTTTGTAATAATAGGTACTCCATATGGAGATTTCATAAAGTCAGCTGCATCTTGGGTTATAGTAGCTAATCCTAGGTAGTATTTTCTACCTCTTTTTGCTATTGAGTACAGGAAAGACGCCGTGTCTTCTGATTTCATCATCCACCAAGCTTCATCCACCACAAGTAAACGCTTTTTAAGGTTTTTCCTTACAGCATTCCAGATATAGTGAGTTATTATATACATAGCTATTGGTTTCAGCTCGTCTTCCATATCTCGAACAGAAAAAACTATAAATTTTTTATTTATATCCACATTTGAAGGTTTGTTTAAAAAGGTTGACCAAGAGCCACGAGTATATTTTACGAGCCTTTGCACAATGGAATCACTTCCTTCCATCCCAGAGAGCACCATTTCAAAATCTGAAAGAAGTGGCGGTTCAATATTTGAAAAATCTGAATCAGGTGTGATATCTTTCATTGCATAAGTTTCAGAAATAGCTCTGTCCACAATTGAATCTTCTTCTGGTGTAAGTCCTCCCAACATCAAACGAAATAGTCCGACTAGGTTTATGGTATTCGAACGAAGTACATCCGCAGCTGTTTCATCTTCTCTTGGGATTGGCAAATCAAAAGGATTAATGTGGTGGTCAGATGAAAGAGAAATATTAAAATATCTTCCACCTACAGCTTCAGCTAAATATTCGTATTCCCTCTCAGGGTCTATTACCATCACATCTATATCAAACATTAGAGATCTTAAAATCTCTAATTTCACCATATATGATTTTCCAGAACCTGATTTAGCAAAAGTCACAGAGTTATAATTTTCTAATGAAAATCTATCGAAAATAACCAAACTAGAATTATGTCTGTTTATCCCATACAATATTCCTCTGTCAGAGGTCAGGTCGAAAGAAATAAATGGAAAGATACTAGATAGGGGTTCAGAGTTTAATTTTTGATGAATACCCAATAAGTCTGTGGCTATAGGGATAATACTTTTAAAACCTTCTTCTTGTTGGAAAAGAGCTGGCTTTATATAAATCAATTTTGATTCAAGAATTGATTTAATTTCGTTTTCAACCTTAAAGAGTTCAGATTCATTGTCTGCGTAGATAGTAATATAAATACCAACATCAAACATTTTTTCTTGGGCCTGCATCAAATTATCACGAAGTCCTTCTAGGTCTTGGAAAGCCGTATCGAGCATCGGGTCTCGTACCATTCCTTTTGTTTCTCGGACACTTATCTGACTTTGCACTTCGGCAACTTTCTTTTGGAATTGCCTTAATGCCAGTGATGTATCTATGGGATGAATAAAAATTGAAACATCAAAAACTTTATCTAAATTAATAATTGGCGAAAACCAATTGTCCGACAAAAATCTTGGATATGAAATTATAAAAAAAGTACGGCCAATTTTACTTCCTAAATTTATTGATTTTGATTCTACTCGTAAAGCTGAAGGTGCAATAATGTCCTGAAGTTCCAAATTTGCTGATTCATAAATTTGTTCAGGTAGGACAGATAAAATAGAAGCACTAGCACCACTTTCAGTCTTTCCGCCAGAGGCGGATCCGCCTTGGGCGGACTTTTTTCCAAATAATGTTTCTAAGATGGACATAAATTAGTTCATAAAGTTATAAAGTTCATAAAATTGTAAAGTTAAATTGTTTTGCATTTTATTTTGATTATTCTTTGATATTTTGTTCCTTTTTTTGTTTTAGTGTTCTACTTTCTACTTTATAACTTTCTACTTTTCACTAGAAAAATTCGTTTATTCTAAACGAATTTTTCCCTCCAATTCCCCAGGATTAAACACTTTATAAAATACCTCTATCACCTCTTCTGAACCTAATTGTGCTGATTTTATTCCGCAATTTCCCAAGCCTTGCTGTATGACTGAAACTCTCTCATCTAATTGTGATCTTTTTTCTTCAAAAGCAATTTGTTTAGCTTCCTTTTCTTCTTCAGTGGTTTTTTTTGAAAATAATCCTGCAAATAGTCCAGAACTTTTTTTGAAACTAGCAACTGTGGTATATGGTATGACAATAAAGAAATTTTTAGTCATTATGTTTACCGATTCTGTAAAGTTTTTTATAAACTCTATATATTCTCTCGTTTGTAATTTTAATAATGGCTCATTCTGTACTTTAATTCTATTTTCTAAAAGCAAAAGATATGGTCGTATGTCTAGTTTCCTAGATTGAATTGAAATTTGAACCGGAAAATCAAGTGTATTTAAAAAGCTTTGGAATTGATAAATTGTAGCTTTTTGTTCGTCTGCAGATTTCAGAGATAAGTTTGTAGAATTGGCCAAAACAATTGCTCTCAAATCGCCATTCTTAAGAACCACAACTCCATTTCGGACTTCTTTGATCGGGACAAACTCTTGAGTTGCTTTTGCGTTTAAAGGCATGGTAATAGGCTCTAGGCTTTAGGCCCTAGGCTCTAGCTTTCTATTAAATTTAATTATAATCTTTTTCATTTTGTATTTGTATTTTTTAAAATTTTTCTAGCGCCTAGTTCCTAGTGTCCTAGCGCCTGTTTTTACTTTTTTAAGTCTAGAACGTCTAAGCTCCACGCCAAATCTCTTAATTTACTATCACCTAACCTGTTTGTATTTTTATCTCTATTTTCTATATTATTTTCTGACGTAGAAATTTGTGAAGGTATTTGTTTTTTTACTTCTTTTCTTTTCCATATATATAGTTTATTTTGAAACATATATTTAAATCCCGATTCTATCATATCAATAAAAGGTTTATTATTTGGACGATAAAAAGCAAGGGCGCCGGAAAATGAAGCAATAGCGAGGATTGGAATCAACCCTAACAAAAGTCCTAACCATTGAAACAAAACATAACAGAGTCCAGCCCCACCTACTAAATACACAAATTGCTTGAACGTAAATGGTCCAAATATTTTATCTTCTATGTCTAAAAATTGTGGAACTTTAAATTGCATGGATAGGCTCTAGGCAACTAGGCACTAGGCCCTAGCTGCGAAATTAATTTATTTAACA
>JBAYME010000014.1:0-18590 GCA_041663725.1 Minisyncoccota bacterium
AACCATTTCTATACCTAATTTTTTACAAACTTTATGTTCTGAAGAAGGAATATCAACATCTTCAGGTTTTCTATCTCCACCATTTGCAAAAATATCTGGTTTTATTTTAGTTATTTCTTTAGATACGCTTATGTCCAAGGTTCCTTTTTTATGACTTGAAATTATAACTTGGTCTACACAAGACAAAGCTTCTATTATTTCTTTTCTTTCTTTATCAGTCATAAAAACTGGTTTACCTTTTACATCAAACCAATTATTGTTATTTATAACTACAATCAGCTTGTCGCCTAATTGCTTAGCTTCTTGCATATAACGAATATGCCCAATATGTAATGGATCAAAGCCGCCACTAACCATTACTACTTTTCCTTTTTTATTTTTTTTAGTTTTTTTGCTAGTTTTATTTATCTTTTTCATAATTACTATAAATAATTAGCTCATAATAACTTATACTTAATTATACCACTTTTCTAATTTTGTCAAAATTGAATTTAAAGACTTAATAACATATAAAATATCGGATTTAGTAGTTTGTCTTCCTAGTGAAAAACGAAGTGACCCAACTTTATTTCTAGAACATAAGTTTTTACCTTTTACTCCATGAATAGCTTGAATGACGTATGACCCGGCTTTTTCTCCTGATTTGCAGGCACTTTTTTCTGAAATATAAATACCTCGAGAAGAAAGCTCTAGGACAAAAAGATCACTAGGAATTTTTGATATAGAAATATTAATATTATTTGGTAAACGATTCTTAAGGTCACCATTTATTGTAAAACTTTGACTTTGTTGTTTTAATTTAAGAATCTCTGTAATAAAAAAATCACGAAGTTTCACCAATCTCTCACTTTCTTTTTCTTTTATTTTTTGTGTTATTTTTAATGATTCAACTAAGCCTTCTATTAATCCGAGATTTTCTGTACCAGGTCTTAATCCAAGTTCTTGGCCTCCTCCATGTATAATTTTACCAATAGGTGTTTTTCTTTTTATATATAAAACTCCAACTCCTTTCGGTCCATAAATTTTTCCACTATTAAAAGACATCAAATCTATGCCTAAACTTTCAACCCTAATAGGTAAATAATTTATAGCTTGAGTGGCGTCGGTGTGAAATAGGGGGAAAGAAAGTGAAGCCAGTAAATTTTTCTCAGGCCCTCGTTTTACCGGGTCCCCACCTCCGGCCAGACCATTCGAAAAACTTCCTGCCTTCACTTTCTTGTAATGTCTAATTTCTTTCGTAATTTCTCGAATTGGTTGAATTGTACCAATTTCATTGTTGGCATACATTACTGAAACTAAAACTGTATTTTCTTTTAGGGCAGCTTTAATTTTTTTTGGATCTACTATTCCACTTGCTTCCACTCCCACATAAGTCACTTCTGCCTGGCCAGTTTTTTCTAAATATTTACAAGTCTCCAATACTGAAGGATGTTCTATGTTTGTGGTCACGATATGAGGGAGCATTGTTCCCTCTCTAGTGAGGTTCTGCCTTGCGACCGTTCCTAATATCGCTAAATTATTACTTTCAGTAGCCCCGGAGGTAAAAATTATTTCATCACTATGTGCATCTAAAATCTTAGCTACTTCTTCCCTTTTTTCCTCTAGTATATTTTTAGCTTTTACTCCAAAATCATGAATTGAACCCGGATTAGCAAAATTTGATTTTAAAACCTTATGCATGGCATTCAAAACAAAGGGGTCTATTGGTGTAGCTGATGCATTATCAAGATATATAATCTTCTTCGATAATGAAATCTTATAGGGCGAGTTTGATTTTTGGTTTGATTTAAGCATAAATATAGTGTATATTAAAAACGTATGAATATAAAGCTTGAAAGTGCTTTTTTTATTTTAATAGGAGTAATTGCTCTAATAGAATTCATCTGGATTATAAAAACAGAAAAACGACTAAAGAGATTTTTTCTTGGTAAAAAAGCTAAAGATTTAGAAGATATCATCTTCTTACTAAAAGATGATATTGCAAAATTAAAAAAATCTAAGGAAAATACAGAAAAGGAACTTATTGAAATAAATAATAAACTTAAAAAAAGTATCAGGGGTCTTGAAACTATACGATTTAATCCATTTCCAGACCAAGGCAGCAATCAAAGTTTTGCAATTGGATTACTAAATGAAGAAAAAGATGGACTAATACTTTCTAGTTTATACTCCAGAGAACGCATGAGTATCTTTGCAAAACCCATAAAAGCTGGAAAATCAGAATATGAATTGAGTGATGAAGAAAAAGAAGCATTAAGTAGAGCAGAAGTGAGGTAGTTACAAAGTTTATAAAGTAAAAAGTTATAAAGTAAAGATGGAAAAAGAAAAAACACAAATAAATACAGAGCGTCCACCAGTAGTGGTAGTTATGGGTCATATTGACCACGGTAAATCAACATTGCTCGACTACATCAGAAAAAGTAATATTGTTGACAATGAAGCTGGGAGTATAACTCAGCATATTTCTGCTTATGAAGTTGTACACCAAGATGAAGAGAAAAAAGATAGAAAAATAACATTTTTGGACACACCAGGACACGAAGCCTTCTCTAAAATGCGTGCTCGTGGAGCAAAAATCGCCGACATTGCTATTTTAGTCGTTTCAGCTGAGGATGGAGTAAAACCACAAACAATTGAAGCATGGAAGACAATAGTAGAGAGTGAAACTCCATGTATTGTGGCAATTAATAAAATAGACAAACCAAATGCTAATGTTGAAAAAACTAAAACAGAATTAGCAGAAAATGAAATATATTTAGAAAATTATGGTGGTAAAATTCCATATGCAGAAATTTCAGCAAAAGATGGTACTGGCATAGACAATCTACTCTCATTGATTTTGATTTTAGCTGAAATGGAAAATTTTAATGCAAATGGAGATGAAGATGCTTCTGGTTTCGTAGTTGAAGTTAATCTTGATTCAAAAAGAGGCATTCAAGCAACATTAGTTATTAAAAGTGGAACTATCAAAAAAGGAATGACCGTAGTGGTTGAAGACTCACTTTGCCCTGTTAGAATAATGGAAAACTTCCTAGGTAAAAATATAGACACAGCTACTTTTTCATCCCCTATTCGATTAATTGGTTTTGATAAAATACCTACGATAGGATCAGAATTCAAGTCTTTCAAAAAGAAAAATGAAGCTGAAAAATATATTCAAAATAAAAAATGCATAACAATATCAGAAAAAAATTGCAAAAAGGAAGAAAGTTGTAAAAAAATAATACCAATAGTAATAAAAGCTGATGTTTCTGGTTCACTTGAAGCTATTGAAAAAGAAATCGAAAAAATTAATCACGAACTTAGTGAAACAATAAGTAAAAATGCAGAATTTAAAATAATTCAAAAAGGAGCTGGACCTATCTCTGAATCAGACATAAAAGCAATCGGGTCTTGTAAGGATGCTATTGTTATTGGTTTCAATGTAAAAGCAGATAAAAATGCTATAGAGTTGGCTGAAAAGCAAGGTGTTGTTTTTTCCTTCTTTAATATTATTTATAAAATGAGTGAATATCTAACAGAAGAAATGGAGAAGAGAAGACCTAGAATAGAGACGATAGAGGTAACTGGGCGAGCTAAAATTATTAAAACATTTAGTCGCACTAAAGAAAAACAAATTGTTGGAGGAAAGGTGGTTGAAGGACATATTCTGTTAAATAGTATTGTTAAAATTATTCGCAGAGAAAATGAAATTGGAAAAGGTAAAATTGTAAATTTAGAAAAAGGCAAAGCAAAAACTTCTACAGTAGAAGAAGGAATAGAATTTGGAATGATGATAGAGTCAAAAATAGAAATATCAGCAGGTGATATTTTAGAATCTTTTACTATTACGCAAAAATAATAAGAACCTCACCATACCCTCTCATGGAAGAATAGGGTAAATAAAAAACAAATGACCCAAAGAAATGAAAAGCTAGCAAATTTAATAAAAGAACTTTCAGCTCAATTTTTAAATAGAGAAAATAATCATACCTCTTTGATTACTGTTACTAGTTGTAATACTTCTCCAGACATGAAACATTCAACAGTTTTTATAACAGTTATTCCTGATGCTAAAGAACATAGTGCACTAGACTTTGCAAAACGTAAACGTGGAGAATTACGTGAATTTTTAAAAAAGAATATGAATGTAAAAATAATTCCATTTATTGATATACAAATAGACCGAGGAGAAAAACATAGACAAAAGATTGACGAATTGCTTCGAGAAAAGTAGAATTTTAGTAAACAAGGCCTGGTAGTAAGTGGCATGAGCATAGCGAAATAAATTTATACAGAGATCTGCAGTGAAATAAAGTAATAGTGTTTTTAAAAAATAAAACAAGGCCTGGTAGCCAAGTGGTAAGGCAGAGATCTGCAAAATCTCTATGCGCCGGTTCAATTCCGGCCCAGGCCTCAAATAATTGATAATTATCAATTATTAATTTATAATCAAATACATTGCCCGAGTGGATTAAAAACAAACTGCTTTGTTTTTAATCCGAACAAAGTGAGGAGGCCGACACTTGGGCATATTGGTTAAAAATACGAAGTTTATT
This sequence comes from Minisyncoccota bacterium, assembly GCA_041663725.1. GTDB lineage: Bacteria > Patescibacteriota > Minisyncoccia > Phycocordibacterales > UBA9973 > UBA9973. Next base: position 4,539 of record JBAYME010000014.1, read on the forward strand.
TTTATATTGCCCGAGTGGCGGAACCGGTATACGCGCACGACTTAAAATCGTGTCTCGCAAGGGATGTGGGTTCGATTCCCACCTCGGGCACAATATAAAACTAAAAAGGTTAGTTTTATAAAAATTTCCCTAAAACATTTTATTTTTAATAAAATGTTCGGGTAAACAATTTTTTAATAAAAAATTGTTTTAACCGCTCCTAGCTGTTTTGGTAGGTCGTTAGATTGTTTTATTGAAGAAAGTTATTTTAAAAAAGAATTTCACATTTCCGCCCATAGCTCAGCTGGTAGAGCAGATCCCTCTTAAGGATAAGGTCGTAGGTTCGATCCCTACTGGGCGGACCACGTTTAGAAAAATCCTCCCTGCGGAGGATTTTTTAGTGGTCCGAGGCGCAGTGATGTTTTGTCAGAAGACAAAACCACGAGCCGGGATCGCGACCGAGGTGAGTGAAGACGAGCCGAGAGTTGTGATGACAAGTTAATTTAGCTGTCCAGGTCGGAGCTATATTTTTTCAGTAGAAAAAATAACGAGCTGGGGTCGAGGAATTTTTTTGTGACGACAAAAAAATATCTGTGACGACAATCTAAAAAATTTGCCTAAGCTAAAAGTTGTAATGACGAGTATTTATATGGTATATTTAATTTACTGTTTTATGCCGAGGTGGCGGAATTGGTATACGCGCTAGTCTTAGGAACTAGTGGGGCAACCCTTGGGAGTTCAAGTCTCCCCCTCGGCACATATAATACAAGTCCCTTAGGGGGTTGACTTTTTATTTCATATATGCTATACTTTATATATGAAAAAGATAAATAACAAATTAATATTTTTTAGCTTAGTTTTATTAGCTTTTATGGCTTTTAATGGAGCACCAAAGACAGCTAATGCTTATTATTATGTTGGTTTTGTAAATGGAAATTATATTGGCTGTTATACTGATCTTGATAATTATGGTAACTTTGTTGGCTGTGGACATGTAAATAACACAGTTTACAACAAAACAAATACCGTTAATTCAACAACTTCAGTTGCTTCCACTAAAACAAATACTACAAATAAAAACATTACTTCTAACACAAAGGATACTACTGTGAAAACTGAAAACACAGACGTATCTAAGAAGACTAGCGACAAGTCCAACGACAGCCTATCAGCAAATGCTTTGTTTGGATCAAATGGTTTTATGCCATCAAATATATTCCAATGGATTTTGCTTTTCATCCTAATACTCTTATTGGTGATGATCGGTAGAAAAATGGTAAAGGAAAATAAAGGTGAACAACCATTAAAGCACGCTTAAATAACCTTATTATCTAATCAAAAAGTCAGCCCTTCTGGGGTTGACTTTTTGTCTTAAATATGCTATACTTTATACAGATAATGCTTTTTGACATATATAGTTTTTAATTAAAGATGGTTTGTTCATTTGAGTAGCCAACTCCCCTTTTTGTTTTATATTGGCTATCGAAATGGACAAATCATAAATAATTAATTAACTTAAAAAAAGGAGAAACAAAAAATGACAACATTATGGACAATTATTTTGGGATCAATTACTGGTCTCTTACTTGGAATGATAAGTAAATCATTCTACACACCAAAAGCAAGGACGATACAGGCGGTCATGCTTTTTGGAAAACTATACGATATTATTACAAATATCGAAGGTAAAATAGTAGACAAAGAGGATGGTCCGGATAAGTGGAAATTGATAGATGGAGAAAATGGAAGCAATATTCATTTTTTCTTATGGCCTTTTTGTAAAATTCATACTTTTCCTCTTACTTATGTAAAAGAAAAAATGATAGGCCAAATAAACGAAGGAGAACACATCGTATGGGAGGATAAAAAAACTGGACGTTGTCTAGTTTCACGAACTGGAATATCAGACCACCTTGAGTGGAGAGTTGATTATCCTACTGTGACCTCAGAACTAGAAACAGAAGAATTAGCTAGTGTTGATATTTATACCAACAACATGTTGGAAGTAATAAACCCGGCTAAAGTATTCTTTGGTGTAAAAGACTGGATGAGTGCTGCAAGTGATATTCTACATGGTGGGCATAAAGGTTTAGTATCTAGCAAAAAACTTCATGATTTAAATCAATTTTCGTCTAAAGACAAAGATGGTTTCAACACAGAAATGTTGAACCATTCAAACAATGAAGCAAACCAACCTGAACTACCAACCTTTGGATTCTTATTAATTAAATCAGTGTTTAAAGATTTCAGGGCAGCAAATGAAATGACGACAAAATTAATGGAAGCCGATATAAAGGTCTCCATTGCAGAGAAAGAAGGAGATGCTGAAATCAGCAAAGAAACAAGAGCCGCAAAAGCATACGGTATAAAACAGGCTGCCATCGTAAAATGGAAGAAAAAATACCTGGTTGATACTGGCCTTGCAAAAGTTGACGCTAAAGGAAACATTACTGAACTTGTTCCTGACGCAAATACCAAATTAAGCGCAGAAGCTATAAAGAAATTATCAGAGCTTAAGGGAACATTAGTTCTTGATAGTGGCGACCTGAATAAAATGTTCAACATAAACCCAACAAAAAAGGAGGAATAGAAATGAAAACTATAATATTTTTTATATGTGTTATGGTGGTGCTAGTAATTATGCTTTACCCAGCTATCTTTAAAAAAGGTAGCGGTAGGAAAAAAACTACTACAGCAACTACTGGAACTACCACTACAACTACTACACCAAAATCAAGATCCAATTTCTGGAACAGTTTCTGGACCGTAGTTGTTGCTCTTATTATTCTAGGAATGATTTTTGCTTTTATCACCTATTTTTTTAGAGGTGATGAAAAAAGAGTTACAAAAAATTCCACAGAAAATACCAAACCAATAAAAGAAGGAAAAACCAGAGAAACATATATAGCAACTAAATCTGGTACGCAGGTATATATGGAAACACAGGATTGGTCGTCGGTATTGTATGGAAAAGTTAAGGTTACTCCTCCTGAAGGAGAGATTAAGTCTTACTACGATGAACCTGGAGTAAAAAACAAAACTCATAACTCTGCTGGATGGTATACATTTTATTCAGTAGAAAATGGTGATGTTGAATTTGAAATATGGCAATAAGCCAAAAAGGCAGTCACTTTCGTGAACTGCCTTTTTTTAATTTCAATTTTTATTTTTTATTTAATTACTATCACCCACTTGTTTGTATCCTGGATTATAATCCCCTAAATTTACTTCTCCTTGCTGTGGTTTTACATCTGTAAGATTAAAAGTATTTAAGACAATACCCAATATACCCCAAACTCCTACCATAACAGCCAAACCGATGATACCCCAAAGCATATGCTGTTTTCCTGCAGTCTTCTTATCTTCCTTGTCTTGATTAGCAATAAATTCAAATACTCCATAGAGAAAGAAAACCAAAGCTAAAGCAAAAAGTAAAATAATCAGTGGATTTATGATTAGCTTATTCACATTGCCGATAAAACTATCAACACTAGCATAAGCTATATTAGTAAAAAATATATTCATATTTTATGACTGAGGCACTATATCAATAACTGGAATTGGAGAGTTATCAATACCAAAAGTATTAGTAACTATTCCAACAAGACCCCAAACACCTACAATAACAACCAAGCCAATAATGCCCCAAATCATTCTCATTTTTCCAGACTTCTTTGCTTCTTCGTCACTTGAAATAACATATTGTACAACACCCCAAATAAAATAAACAACAGCTAGAGCAATCAAAACAGGAACTAATGTATTTAAAATACTTCCTATTTTACAAATAACAGCTTCAGCATCTCCTGTAGTAGTGCTACATTGTGCAAAAGCTAAAAATGGAGCAAGTACCATACCCAAACTTGATAACACGATAAATTTCTTTTTCATAAATTTTATAATAAAACTTAATAATAATTTCGCTTTTAAGCGAATCAGCCATTTGGCTGAAAACGACCCTATAATAACTAATAATAATGTGCCTTAATTATAACATAAAAAAAATACAAATAAACAACTAGTACTTGGTTCTAAGCTGTGGAATAACCTTTACTCCCCCATCAGTTAAATCAAAAGTATTAGTCAGAATAGATACAAGCCCCCACACAGAAACCATCACAGCCAAAGCAATAATACCCCAAATTATGAATTGTTTGCCTTCAGCCTTCTTTTTTTCTTCCCCGGTATTTATAACATACTGGATTACTCCCCAAATAAATACAACTAAAGCTAAGGTAAAAAGTACTGGTATAATTGAACTACCAATAATACAGGTAATATAATTAAACAAATCTCCTATTTTAGGATTAGCTTTATAAGTACAAGCAGCAAAAGTAATAATTGGTAAAAAATAAACTAAAGATATTAATGATGTTAGTTTAAGAAATTTTGTTTTTTTCATATAATTTATAATGCCAAGACTGTATTACTTATAAGTTGAGCAATAGCCCAAGCGCCCAAAAGAATTGCAGCCCCTATCAAACTATACATCAAAGATCTCTTAGCAATTGTTAACTTTTCTTTATTTCCCATAGCTGAGACAAATAAAAATCCTGAATAAATAATTGCCAATGCTACAATTGGTATTCCTATTTTAATTACTCCAGTTAAAATTACTTTAATAAAACCATCAATATTATTGATACCTTTGTTTGCTAGTGGGTTATTGATGGTGGTTGTAATTGGTTCTGCAGAATTATCTGTATTTGCAAAAGACAAAACTGGTAAAAAAACTATTGCTAATAGAGCCAATGTAACTAAACTTTTTTTAATAACATTAAATTTTACTTCATTAAGTATCTCAATTTTTTTCATATTTTTAATTCACATTTGTTAAATTTTTAACGAGACAAGTATATTTATTATACTATTTTATCAAAACCAATCCAAGAGGCATCATAGCCCAGGATAGTTAATATTGTATTAATAATGAGCCATGCAGCTGCAGCAATAACAATACCCAATGCAACATTCAAAAATATTGTTTTAGCTTTTTTAGCTTTATTTGTATCCCCTCCTGCAGTTAGAAGTAAAATACCAGCATATGCAAACATTATGGCAGCGATAGGTATGGCCATCCTAAAAAGAATAAAATCAACAATATTATTTATTAATTTCATTAAATTATTCCAACCAGTTGCTCCTTCGCAATTATCATTAGTAGGGTCCGTATCTTTTAAGGCTTCTTGTGTGCCACAAGGAATTAGACCAGTAGTACCAGAAACACCAGAATTAATAGTTGAAGTTATAACATCTGTATTATTAGTACTATTGTTTATATTATTACTTAAACTATTAAAATCTGCGGTTTTTGGAAAGATAGCTGTAACTATATTAGTACCGGCATTGTATGATACTTCTTCTGCTTTTTCTACAGAAAAATAATTATTAAACAACCTATCAAGTGTATAATTAGTTTTTGGTGTAAGGGTTATTGTCGCAGTATATACTGTACCACTGGCAAAAGTATTGTCATCCGGTGACCAATCTACAGTACCAGTATATTCATTAGTAGGTGTTATTTTTGTTACTGGACGTGCCCCTGTTGCTGGAGGAATAATTCCTTTAATTGCTGAGTTTACAATTGGATTTATCACCCCAGGAAATACTGCTTTTACTACACCTGAACCAGCATTATTGGTTGCTTCTGCTCCTTCTACAAGAAAGTAATTTGCTGGTAAACTGGCAAAGGTAAAATTTGGTTTTGGTGTAAGATTAATAGTCGCAGTATATTTAAAACCAGCAACAAAAAAATTCTTTTTTGGAGACCATGTAACAGTACCGGTGTATTCATCTGTCTCAGTGATCTTTGTCACAGGAGTAGACATCTCCATTGGGGCCAGGACTCCTTTAATTTCTTTTGTGATAGGTTCATTTATTGAATCATTAAATACTGCTTTAACTACTCCAGAACCAAAAGAATTGCTTACATTTACTATACTCAATCCATCTACGTTAAAATAATCTTTTGGAACCTTACTTAAGGTGTAACCTTGCTTTGGTGTAAGCCTAATGGTCGCTATATATGGTTTATTTCCACGAATAAATGGATTACTATTTGGAGACCATGTAACAGTACCGGTGTATTCATCTGTCTCAGTAATTTTTGTTACTGGAATATCCCCAACCTTTGGTGCCTTAACTCCTTTAATTAAAGAGGAAACAACTGGATTTGGTAAAGTTTTAAATGATTTAGTGGAACCAAATCTAGTTTCTCGTCCTGAAAAATTTTCCACAATTACTACTCTGTAATAATAAGTAGTACCTGGTTCTAAGTCTTCAACTAAAACACTCACATTTACATTATCAAATCCATCTATTGGATTTTGGTTCGCAACTATTGACCTAAAAGAAGGTCCAAATCCTGGCTCAGTATTTTTATAATCCTCTTCACTAATAAAATCAAAATATACCCATGAAACATTTTGACTTTTCACATTTACTACACCATTTAATGTTGCTGAATTTAATGTGATAACTGTGGCTCCTGAAGTGGTAGCAATTTGATTAACTAAAATATTTGAAGATGTTCCGTTAGTTGTATTTGTTTCAGACCAAGAATAATCTACACCCCCACTACTAGTATAGTTGTACCCAAAACCACCACCAGTACCATCACCCTGCTCTTGGTAGTAATTTCCTTGATAAAACATCATATGAGTATCACATGTTAATATCTCACCAAAAGATGCATGTTGTGGGTCGTCATTAAAATAACTTACTGCCTGAAAATAGTAAACGGACATTGGTTGAATCAAACCAGGAGTTTGATAAAAATAATTAGATTCTGGTGAACTTCCATCATTGGCTGGTTCGTATTTACTTGTATCATGGCCTCCATTATTAAAATCTGAATCTCCTAATCCTGCATTTTTATATCTGAAATAAGTAGTAACTGGTTTTTTTAATGGATTATTTATATAATGCCCCTGTAAAATAATAGTAGTAGGGGTTTTCACTGAACAACCAAGTGTTTGCGTTTGGAGTGGAGCACTTTGTCCTAAAACTTTTGTATTAAAAATAAAGAATAAAGAAATTATTCCATATAAAACAAAGGTACTGATTAATAATATTTTAAAATTTATTTTTTTCATATAAATTATGACTATCTATTTAATAATAAAGATAATTTTGCACTAGCATCTCTAATTGAATTTTCAACTGACATACTACCAGACAAAACATTTTCAACCATTGTACGAAAAATATTATCGCTATCTTTTGAAGATGGATCTAGCCAGCCTTTTGCATATAAAGCTGAACTATAAAAAGTTGGGAAAAAAGCATCTGTTTGTCTGACGGCTAAAAGAGTCCTCCTGGCTGGAGGAATTAGAAGAATAGAAGAAAGCTTTTCTGCAAAATCACCTTGTGCCATAAGACTCGCTGCTGTTACTGCTGTAGTTAAATTTTTAGAAAAAGCAGACACAGCAATCCCTGTCATTTGAGCAGAAGTTAATTTGAAATTTGCATTCTTTATTTGTGGCAAAGGTGCTACAGTAAAATCTAAATTGGGATTTTTATTAATTAAAGATTTTAATTCACTGGCATATCCAAAATAAAAAGCCAAATTATTGGCACTAAAAAAATCTTTAGAATTTGGGAATGACCTATTCCATGAATAAATATCTTTTGCTGGATCAGCAAAACTTGTATAAAAAAGTAAAGCTGAATTTATATTACCTAAACTTGCTCCGACTGTATCTCCAAGAACTGAATAAAAGGAACCATTTTTTTCAGAAATTATATTATTACCAACTTGCATAAATAAAGCTGATAAAATGCTTTTTGCATTTAAAACATTTGAGAAATGACCGAGGGCTACAGCACTTTTTATAATCTTTCCATTTTCGTCTTTTTTATTCAAAGCAGGAATTAAATTCTGTAATTCAGACCAAGAAGAAGGTGGTGCAACTATAGAATTTGCATCTAGCATGCTTCTGTTGTAATACATCACAAGCGGGTCAATCATTATAGGAAATGCCAATATCCCTTTTGAGGTAAGGAATACCTCGCCCGCAGAAGCAAATGTGCTTTTAAAAGTAGCTAAAGGGTAACTAGCATAAGGAATCGTATAAATTTTATTAGCATAATGAAAAGCTAAATTGTCTGGCAAAAAAAACATATCTGGCCCAGAACCAGAAGCTAGTGCTTCTAATAAATCTTGATCAAAAGTAGTAGAAGATTTTTGGACATATTTAACCGTTAGAGTTGGATTTGCTTTATTAAAATCTTCTAATGCAGAGGCCATATCCTGGGTTTTTACAGTTCCCCATAATACTACAGTACCGAGTGATCCTGAACTATTACTAGAACCCCCGATATTAATAGCTCCAGAAAAAACCAAAATACCAAAAACTGCAGATACTATAAATACTATTAAAATTATTATTTGAAAATTTTTCACTACTCTATTTAAAATTTAATTAATAACAAGCTAAAAGCTAATACCTATAAGCTATCTTGTAAATATCATACCATAATGATGCGCACCAGCGTTAATCTCCCTATCAAAGACCAGACCATTACTTTCGAATATTTCTCTTGCTGTTTCTTTTGGAATAATCTTTTTTAAATTAGAATTAATGTTGGAAATATCTGACCAATCAACTAATAAAACCTTACCTGAATCCTTTAAAATTCTTTTTATTTCCTCTATAAATTTATCTTTATTTTCAATTTGAGATAATACATTTGAAACTATTACTGCATCTATTATGTCACTGGCCAACAATGTCCCACCGATCTTTTCTATATTTCCAAGAAAACAATCGATATTTTTTATATTAGCATCTTTTATTTTGTTTTTTACAATTCCTAAAAAATCTTTCTGAATTTCAATTGCATAGACCTTGCCATGTGGAACCATTTTAGCTGCTAAAATAGAATAAAAACCCGTACCTGCTCCAAGGTCAGCTACTATCATATTTTCCCCTAAGCCAAATTGTTTTAAATTTTTTACAGGGTCAGAAAACATAAATTTATTATAACATTTATACACAAGCTAGAGAAGCAATACCATCACCAGAACGAAGGCGCATAATAGTCACACCTTGAGTCTGACGACCCAAAGAAGAAACATCTTTTAACGCAGTTCTTATGACTTGACCCTTTTTAGACATTGCGATCAACTCTTCTTCTTCACCAGTCACTACTTTTGCTACAATTAATTTACCAGTCTTTGTAGTAATTTTAGCAGTTTTTATTCCAGAACCTCCTCTTTTCTGTACTTTATATTCTTTTAAACTAGTTTTTTTACCAAAACCATTGGCACTCATTGTTAAGAATGCTCCACCTGTGGCTTCGCCATGAAGTGGCAGGCCATCCTTATGGTCTTTTTTGATTACGTCCACACCTATGACTTCATCTCCCTTTCGAAGATTAATACCACGTACACCACCTGCAGTACGACCCATTTCACGAATATCTGATTCTTTAAATCTAATGGACTGACCTCCAGCTGTGGCAATCATAACCTCATCCCCTTTTTCTGTAAGAAGAGCAGAAACTAATTGATCATCTTTGTCTAAACGAATTGAAATAATTCCACTACGACGAACATCCTTGAAGCTCTCTCCGGACATTTTTTTTGCTGTACCATTGGTAGTTACCAGCATTAATGAAATTGGAGTTTTTTTAAGCTCTTTTGGCATAGTTAAAATTGAAGTAACTTTTTCATCACCAGAAAGTGACAAGAAGTTCATAATGGATTTACCTTTTGTTGCACGTCTACCTTCTGGAATATCGTACATTTTCATCTGATAAGCTTTACCTAAATTGGTAAAGAAAAGTAAATCATTATGAGTTGAACCAGAAACTAACATTGTAATAAAATCTTCTTCTTTTGTTTCTAAATCAACCACACCGACTCCACCTCTTTTCTGTGCTCTGTATTCAGAAGGATCAGTACGCTTCACATATCCACCTGCTGTAAAAACGAGCATTGTTTCTTGCTCTGGGATTAAGTCTTCATCGGAAATTTCTTTTACACCACCTTTCACAATTCTAGTTCTACGTTCATCTGCATATTTTTCACGAATTTCTTTAAGTTCATCAGCAATAACTTTCAACATCTTTTTTGGGCTAGCGATCAATTCTTTTATCATTTTTATGAAAGCTTGTTTTTCTTTCAATTCTTCTTCAATTAATTTACGCTCCAAGCCAGCCAATTTTTGAAGTTTCATCTCCAAAATAGCTGTTGCTTGTAAATCAGAAAATTTAAATTCTTTAATTAAATTAATTTTTGCTGTAGCTCCATCTTTCGAAGCTCGAATAGTTTTAATAACCTTATCTATAAAATCAAGTGCTTTTTTCAATCCAAGTAAAATATGCTCACGCTCTTCTGCTTTGCGTAAATCATACAAAGACCTTCTTTTTACAACCTCTTTTCTGTGTCCTATAAATTCATTTAATATAGATTTTAATGAAAGTGTCTGTGGTACTCCATCTACTAAGGCCACAATATTAAAGTTAAAGTTGGACTCTAATTGGGTATTGCGATAAATATAATTCAAAACTTTTTCTGGATGTGCACCATTTTTTAAGTCAATCACAACTCGAATATCTCTGGTCGACTCATCTCGCAGGCCTTTAATTCCATCAATTTTCTTTTCTTGCACAAGCTCTGCGATGGCCATGATTAAATTAGCCTTATTTACTCTAAATGGAATAGAGGTAATTATTATTTGAAACATTCCACTTTTTGTTTCTGTTATTTCGGCTTCTCCACGGCAAACAACACCACCACGTCCAGTAGAATAAGCATGTAACATATCTTTATAACCATAAGCAATTCCACCAGTTGGAAAGTCCGGCCCTTTAACAAATTGCATTAAGTCTTCAGTTGTAGCGTCTTCATTTTCTATTAAATAATTTGTCGCATCAATAACTTCAGCTAAATTGTGTGATGGAATATTAGTAGCCATACCAACAGCAATACCAAGTGTTCCATTGAGAAGGAGTGCTGGAACAGCTGCTGGTAAAACAATTGGCTCTGTTCTTGTTTGATCATAGTTTGATCGAAAATCAACAGTTTCTTTTTCTAAATCTTGTAATAGTAAAGAAGAAACCTTAGACATTTTAGCCTCAGTGTAACGCATGGCTGCAGCATTATCTCCATCAATAGAACCGAAGTTTCCTTGTCCTAAAACAAAAGGGTATCTATAAGAAAAATCTTGAGCCATACCTACCATAGTGTCATAGACAGCAGTATCTCCGTGAGGATGGTACTTTCCCAATACATCTCCGACAATTGCAGCCGACTTTCTAAAACGAGATGAAGAAGTAAGGCCCATTTCATTCATACCAAATAAAATTCTACGATGAACTGGTTTTAAGCCATCTCTTACGTCTGGAAGTGCTCGAGCAGTAATAACCGACATAGCATATGCTAAGTAAGATTCTTTCATCTCTGCGACGACGTCTATAGGAACGATACCACCTTCACGCTCTTTTTTTTCTTCTTTTTCTATTTCTTTTTTTGCCATATTATATATTAATTATTTTACTCAGAGACACTCTTATAACCACCGACTAAATTGTCTTTCAGTGCCGAAAAAGGCTTTAAATCTTGCTTCATTTTTATTTTAGTATCTGGATTACTAATACTCCTGCCCAGTGAATAAGTCCAAAGAATTACCATTATAATTCCAATTATAAAAATAACTATATGCAATATATGTCTTCTATTTTCCTCTGAATGACTTCTCAATTTATGAATTATTTTTTTCATTTTTTATTTTAAATTTATTTATAAATTCTATAAACTTTTTAATACTACAACACTTCCCTTTTTGCCCTCTAGGTCTTTGCGTTTTAATGTGAGCTTGTCTGCGACTTCTGCATCTTCTTCTCCAATTTCCTTTAAAAATAATTTAAGTGAAGCATTATCATAATCCATTGGTATAATCATCTTTGGCTCAAGAGAGGATGCTAGTTTTGCTGCTTGTTTAGCATCAAGTAGGCCTTGATTGCCAACTGGAATAAAAAGAATGTCTGGTCCATCAATTGCTTCCCATGCTTCTTTTAAAATTTCAGGAGTAGACAAAGCTCCTAAAAAAACAATATTAATACTATCAACCGAAAGTTGATAAATTGTATTGATATATTTTTTGTTTGAAATATTACAATTAGACATTACGCCCTTTATAAAAATATCTTTCACTTCATAATCTCCTGGACCAGTAACAGCAAAAGGTTCCCTTTCTCCATGTGAAAGCTGTTCGATACCGTTATAGTCAGGGTGATTCGTTGTAATTAATGCAATATCAGCACCAAAATGAGTAGAAATTCCTGTTTTAGAACTTTTACTAACAGGGTTAAAAGCGAGAACCATCTCACCTTGCTGAATCTTAAAAAATTGTTTTCCAAAATATGTGATTATCATTAGGCCTATTATAGCATTTTAAAATCAAAAATAAAATAAAATTCACTTGCATTTTTATGGAATTATAGTAGTATAAAAATACAACTTTCAGCCATAGGCTGATCCGCCTCTGGCGGAAAATATTATTATTAAAAGCAGGATTTAGGGTAACCCCTTTAAGGCCTTACGGCTAAAAAGAAACCTAGACCTAGAATCCGCTTTATGGCGGATCTTTTTATTTTCAGACATAGTCTGATCCACCTTTGGTGGAAAGTTGAAATTTATTATGAATAAAGAAATAGAAGAAATTGTAGAAGAAAATTTAGTTTTAAAGTCGATCGCTGATCGTAGTATAAATAAACCTGGTATTGATTCCCTAGTGGAAGGACCAGTTATTTTAGTTAGAAAATCATCAGTTTTTGTTGATTTATCTCCTTTTGGTACTGGTATTATTTACGGAAAAGAATTTATTAATGCCAAAGATATAATAAAAAAAATTAGCTTAGGTGATGTTATCAAGGCTAAAATTGTTGAAGTTGAAAATGAAAATGGTTATACAGAATTATCCTTAAAAGAAGCTAGACAAGCACTTATTTGGAGTGAGGCTGAAAAAGCAATAAAGGGTAAGACTGTAATGGAATTAGAAATCAAAGAAGCCAATAAAGGAGGATTGATATTGGAATGGCAAGGTATTCAAGGATTTTTACCTGCTTCACAACTTAAAGCTGATCACTATCCTAAAGTAGAAGATTCAGATAAGGATAAAATCTTAAAAGAATTAAAAAAATTGGTTGGTGAAAAAATTTCAGTAATGATAATTTCTACATTACCAAAAGAAGGAAAATTAATCTTTTCTGAAAAAGATAATAATCCTGAAGAGAAAAAAGAAATTCTAAGTAAATATAATGTTGGTGATGATTTAGATTGCACTATAGCAGGTATTGTTGATTTTGGAATATTCTTAAAATTAGAAGAAGGACTAGAAGGACTAGTACACATCTCTGAACTTGATTGGGGTCTAGTAGAAGACCCTCGTTCAATGTTCAAAGTTGGAGATAAAATCCGAGCCAAAGTTATTGAAATTAAAGATGGAAAAATTTCTCTTTCAGTAAAAGCTCTAAAGGAAAATCCTTGGACAGAGTTTGAGGGAAAATTAAAGAAAGGAGATATAATCAAAGGAGTAGTAATAAAATACAATAAACATGGTGCTCTTATTTCTATCAAAGAAGGAGTAGCTGGACTTGTGCATAATTCAACATTTGGAGGAGAAGCGAAGCTTCGTGAAAAATTGGAACTTGGTAAGACATATAATTTCCAAATTACACTCTTTGAAATAAAAGATCACAAAATGACTTTGATGTATTTAGAATAAAAAATAAATACTTCCAATAAAAAAATTCCCCTCTTGGGGAATTTTTTTATGTTAAATAACAAAATTCTTATTTTGTAGGATCAACAACCTTTCCCATAAATAATATATTTTGATTTTTCATATCTTGAATTGTAAATATAAATGGATGATTGGCATAGAATGTAGGTATTACAGGTCCTTCGTTGGGCATAGACGTGGTCATCATAGAAACAACGGTGGCTGCGGCAGCTTCTGTGCCTTCTTCATTAACATCAACAAAAGCCTGATGAATTACACTACCAATGAAAAGATTCCTTGTTCCATCCATTTTAGAAAAATCAGCGTCTTCCGAAAAAGCCAT
>JBAYME010000015.1:0-16191 GCA_041663725.1 Minisyncoccota bacterium
ACATAAAGTTTGTAAAAAATTAGGTATAGAAATGGTTTTTAACGTAGGAAGAGGGGGTAAGATACGAAGCTCATCGGAAATGTTGAAAAAATATGCAAAAAAAATAAAAAAGTAGACAAAATATTATTATAGATTTATAATATATATATATATATGAACTCAGAATTAAATATTTATCAAGAAGAACGTCCATGGGGAAAATTTAGACAATATACACATAATACTTTATCAACTGTAAAGATTATTACTGTTAAGAAAAATGAAATGTTAAGCTTACAGAGTCATCAAAAACGTTCTGAGTTTTGGTGTGTTATTTCTGGAGATGGTATTGTAGAAATAGGAGAAAATAAAAAAATTGCCTTAATTGGTGATGAATACGAGATAAAGATTGGTGAGAAACATAGACTTAGTGCTGGAGAAAATGGGATTCAGGTTTTGGAAATTGCTTTTGGTGATTTTGATGAAAATGATATTGTTCACCATGAAGATAAATACGGGAGAGTTTAATTGCAGTTTATTTTCTTGAAAAATTAATAGGTTATATGTTTAATTTATAAGCTAATTTTAAATAAATGACTAAAATTTTAAAAAAAATAAAGAAAAAGACAAAAATAATTAAAAAAAGTAAAATTTTTAGTCTGATTAAAATAAAAAAAAAGAAGAAAATAATAAAAAAAATATCATCTAAAAAAAGGTTAAAAAATAAAAAAATAAACTTAAAACCTACAAAACATAAACTAAAGCGTTTTGTTGGAAATCCAATAATTCATCCAGCTAATGGAATGCACTGGGAATCAAGAGCAACATTTAATCCCACTGCCTTTATCGATGATGGTAAGATTCATATTATTTATAGAGCTGTTGGTGAAAGTGATATTTCTACATTAGGTTATGCTAGTAGTAAGGATGGATATAATCTGTCAGAAAGAACATTTAGGCCAATTTATATTCATAAAAATTTTTCTAAAAAGGAAGACCTACCAATTTTTTATAGTTCAGGTGGTGGTTGGAATGGTGGAGCTGAAGACCCACGTATAACTAAAATAGAGGATATGCTTTATGTTACATACACAGCTTTTGATGGGTGGGGTTCAGTTCGTATTGGACTTACTTCAATAAGTTTAGAAGATTTTTTGAATAAAAAATGGAATTGGAAAAATCCAGTTTTAATTTCTCCACCAGGTGAAATACATAAAAATTGGGCTATTTTTCCAGAAAAAATTAATGGTAAATATGCAATAATCCATAGTCTTTCACCTAAAATATCGATAGATTATTTTAAGGACTTAAATTCTTTAGATAATAAAAAATATATTAAAAGTTTTTTTGATTTTGGAAATAATCCAGTATGGGATAATGGAGAAAAAAAAATACGTGGTATTGGGCCAGCACCAATTAAGACTAAATTAGGTTGGCTTGTCTTGTATCATGCTATGGAAAAAGCTGATCCAAATCGTTACAAACTTTTTGCTATGATTTTAGACCTAAAAGATCCAACAAAAATTTTATATAAATCAAAGAGTGCTGTCTTAGAGCCAGATGTATTTTATGAAAATGAGGGACATAAAAAAGGAGTAATTTATTCTTGTGGAGCAGTTATAAAAAATGGAAATTTATTTGTATACTATGGTGGTGCTGATATGGTTTCTTGTGTGGCTACAACTAACTTAGATTTATTTTTAAAAGAGATTGTTAAAACAGGTCTTACTAAATTAAAAAAGAAAAAATAATATGTATGTAGTAAAAAGATTAGAGCATAACCCAGTTTTGATTCCAGATAGAGACCATTATTGGGAAGCTTTTGCTACCTTTAATATGTCACCAGTAAAACATGGTAAAGATATCTATGGTTTATATAGAGCTATTTCTGCCAAAGATTCACTTAGAAATCCTGATCATATTTCGGTGATTGGAATTGCAAAAAGTAAGGATGGAATAAATTTTAAAGACAGAAAGCAGTTTATTGTTCCCGATGATGTTTGGGATCGATATGGTTGTGAGGACCCAAGAGTTACCTTTTTTGAAGGTAAATATTATATTTTTTATACAGCTCTTTCTACTTACCCTTTTACACCGGGTGGAATTAGGGTTGGATTAGCTATTTCAAAAGATCTAAAAAAAATTGAAGAAAAACATTTAGTAACTCCATTTAATGCTAAAGCAATGACATTATTTCCAAAAAGAATAAATGGTAAAATCGTTGTTATTTTTTCTTATCATACAGACATGCCACCAGTTAAGGTTGCAATTGCTAGGCTAGATAAAATTTCTGATTTATGGAATCCAATTTTTTGGGAAAATTGGCAGAAAGAAGAAAATAATTTTCTCGATTTAAGAAGAAATGAATATGATCATATCGAAATTGGAGCAAGTCCAGTTGAAACAAAATATGGCTGGTTGTTAATTTATTCTCATATTCAAAATTATTTTCAATCATCAGAAAATCTCGATCGAATTTTTGGTGTTGAAGCGGTCTTATTAGACATAAATGATCCTAATAAAATTATTGGTAAAACAAAAGGGCCGATACTTGTACCTGAGGAGTCATATGAATTGTCAGGATATATCCCAAATGTAGTTTTTCCAAGTGGGGTTTTGTTAAAAAATAAAAATTTAATCATATATTATGGTTCAGCCGATACCACCGTTTGTTGCGCAGAAGTAAATTTTGATGATTTAATTTTTAGTATATTACCAAAATATTCAATTAATTTGCATTTTAAAAGAGCAGAACAAAATCCAATAATTGTTCCAAAACCTGAAAATTCATGGGAATCCAAAGCAACCTTTAATCCAGCTACAATTTTACTTGAGAATAAGATACATATCTTATATAGAACTCTTTCAAATGATAATACTTCTTTTGTTGGTTATGCTAGTAGTAAAAATGGTGTAGACATAGATGAAAGATTAGAAATTCCAATTTATTCTCCTAGGGAGGATTTTGAAATGAAAAAAATAGCTAATGGGAATTCTGGCTGTGAAGATCCACGATTGACTCAAATTGGTAAAACTATTTATATGTGCTATACAGCTTTTGATAGTATTGGTCCACCAAGGGTGGCAGTTTCATCTATTTCAGAAAAAGATTTTCTTCAAAAAAAATGGAATTGGGAAAAACCAATTTTAATTACTCCTAAAGGTTTTGATGACAAGGATACTTGTTTTTTTCCAGAAAAACTTAAGGGTGGGTATTTAGTTTTACATCGAGTAGGAAATGAAATTTGTGGAGATTATTTATTTTCACTTGATTTTAAAAAAGAAATTGTAAAAAAATGCATAAGAATTATTGGACCAAGAATTAATGGTTGGGATAGTGCCAAGGTTGGTATTTCTGCTCCACCAATTAAAACTAAACATGGATGGTTACTACTTTATCATGGAGTTTCAAGGAGTCATTCTACTTATAGGGTCGGTGCTGTTTTACTTGATTTGAAAGATCCAGCTATAGTTCTTGCCCGTAGTTCAGATCCAATTTTTGAACCAGAAGAGGAATATGAAAAAGTTGGTATTGTAAATAATGTAGTTTTTCCATGTGGTATGGTTGAGAAAAAAGGTATTTTATATATTTATTATGGTGGAGCAGATAAAGTTGTTGGTGTAGCTACTATGAAATTGAGTATCCTTTTGAAGGCTTTGGTTAATGGAATAGTATAAATTATTAAACTTAGCTTTATTTTTTAAAAATGTTAAAATTAAACTACTGGTGTCGTTATTATTAATAATAATTTGGGAGTCTTAAAACTTCTTATAAAAGATATGAAAATAAATCTTCAAGCAAAGAATATGGAAATGACTGATTCTATTTACGATTATGTAATGAAAAAAGTAACTAATTTAGGGAAGTTGTTGGACAAATTAGAAGAAACTACTGGAGAAATTTTAATTGATTTTAACGTAGCAAAGACTACTAATCATCATAAGTCCGGTGAAGTTTTTCAAGCTTCTTGTTCTATTAATACAAAGAGAGGTAATTATTTTTCAAATGTAGATAAGGAAGATTTATATGAAGCAATAGATACAGTCAAAGAGAATCTTTTTAGAGATATTAACAAAGTAAAAGATCGCAATCAAACTTTATTTAAAAGGGGGGCAACTAGTGTCAAAAAAATGATGAAAGGTTTAACTAAAAGAAATCCTTTTACTGCTAAATATTAAATATATAAAAACAACCCACTAGGCCTTGCCTAGTGGGTTGTTTTAGTTTTTGTAAATCATTTCCTTTCCTCCTTCTGGAATTATTTTCAAAATTTTAAATTTATTGTTTTCTAGAATTGCATCAGTGATAATAATTCTTTTATTATCTTTTCCGCCTGAGTCGGATCCACCTTTGGCGGAAAAGAAAAAAGTCCGGGGCCAGGTGGCATAGGCCCTAAATTTATTATAATTTTTTACTCCGTCATCATTTAGATCTATTAGCCCATCTTCTTTTTTAATTTTTTTACAAAAAGTAGCTTCGTTTTCATTTTGTGGAGTTAAAGTTAATTTATTTTCTATATAGCTTGGTATTGTTTTTACCAAAAGTTCACCACCAATTTTTATTAATCGCTTACGAAGCTCAGCTGCTTTTTCATCTGGAAATATCGCAACTCTTTCTTTAGTAATAATTGGTCCAGAGTCCATTTTATATTCCATTTTTTGAATACTAATACCAGTTTCAATATCACCATTTAGAATAGCTGATTCAACAGGGGAAGCACCTCGATACTTAGGAAGCAAAGAGTAATGAATATTAATTGAACCAAATTTTGGAAAATTAATTATTTCTTCTGGTAAAATTTTTCCATAAGCTACAACTATAAATAAATCTACAACTTCCCCGAAACCCGGTTTAGGGGAAGTTCCCCTAAACCGGGTTTCGGGGAAGAGGTCTCTAATGTTTTCAGGTTGAATATATGGAATACCATTTTCAATAGCCCAAATTTTTACAGGTGGGGGAGTTATGAGCATTTTACGTCCTTGAGGTTTGTCAGGTGCAGTAACAATTAGCGATGGTATATAACCATTTTTTTTTAATATTTCTAGTGTTTCAGAGGCCACATCTGGTGTACCAAAAAATGTGAAGTTTAAATTCATAGGCTTTAGTCTCTAGGCTCTAGGCTTTAGTTTTTAAATGAGCGCTAGGTCCTAGTGCCTAATAGCTAGCGCCTAGTCTGCTATCTTGGCATTTCCTCCTTAATATTTTTTGCTGTATCAATAAAAAGAACTCCTTTTAAATGGTCAGTTTCATGTTGAAAAATTTGAGCAAGAAGATTGCTGGCACCACGAGTAAATTTTTTTCCATTTTCATCATAAGCAGTAACTGTGGCTTTTTTTGATCTATATGTATTACCATATAGCCATCGAACAGATAGACATCCTTCCGGAACCCATTCTTTTTCTCTAGAAAGTTTAGAAATTTTAGGATTAATAAAAACCATATCTTTTGGAATAATTGCATCTTTTGATAGAGCTTCACCACGTATAAAACTTTCGCTGAAAATTTTTCCAGAAACAATAAAAATTTGAAGAGGATATCCTATTTGAGGAGCAGCTATGGCAACTCCATCGTCTTGGCTTTTTAATGCTTCTGACATCTCTTTTATTATTTTTTTAATTTTTGGTGTCGTGATTTCATGTACCAGTATTTCTTTGGCATTTTGACGTAGAACTTTATCTTCTTTTTGAACAATTTTACGAATCATTGTGATATTTAGTTTATTTAATTTCTTTTAAATATTCCAAAAGATTAGTTAATTTTACTGTTTCTTGAGATCGGTTGGACATATTTCGTACAATAACAGAATTTTCTAAAGCTTCTTTTTGTCCAAAAATAAGAGCAAAAGGAATTTGTAATTTTTCAGCAATGGCTAATTGTGAACCAAGGCTATCTTTAGATAAGGATTGAGCTATTGGAACATGAGCTTTGCGTAATATATCAATAATATTCAAACTCTTTAGTTTTGCTTCTCCACCAAGTTGTATAAAGTATATTTTTGGCTTTTTTATTATTCGTGGTGTAAGTTTTTTATACCATGGAGATGCTACTATGCGATCTACTCCAACAGAAAAACCAACAGCAGCTACATCTTTTTTGTGCCCCAATTGCTTGGCTAAATAGTCATACCTACCACCACCAGCTATTGCTAGTGGAGTACCTTCTTCAGACCCTTTTTCTTCAATAATTTCAAAAACTGTTCTTGTGTAATATGAAAATCCACGTACTAAGTTTTTATTTATATTATATTGTATACCCATTTCTTCTAAATATTCTAAGACTTCCTTGAAGTGTTTTTTACAAGAAGGACAAAGAAAACTAATGGAGTCAGGAGCCAATTTATTTATTTCTTTGGTTTTTTCTTCTTTGGAATCTAAAATTCGAAGCGGATTAGTTTTTAAACGTTCACGGTCAACACTTGGTAAGTCTTTTAAATGTTTTTTATAATAACTTACTAATTCTTTGATATATAGACCTCGGCATTCTTTATCTCCAATTGAATTAATGTCGATAGATAAATTTTGAGCACCAGCTTCTTCTAATATACTCATACCGGTTTTAATTACTAGAGCATCCATGATACTTTTATCACTACCTAGGCAGTCTAGGTCAAATTGCCAAAACTGACGGTAGCGTCCACGTTGAGGTTTGTCGTGTCTAAAGGTAGGTCCATATTGATAAAACATAACTGGTTGAGGCATACTTTGCATTCCATGTTCAACATAAGCACGCATGAGTGATGCAGTGTGTTCTGGACGTAGAGCTAAACGGTCTCCACCTTTTGTTTTTAATGTATACATTTCTTTATCAATAATGTCTGTGCCGTTACCAATACCTGAAGTAAAAATTTCCTCGTGTTCCATAATAGGAGTATCAATAGGTTTGAAACCATAATATACAGCTACTTCTTGAGCTTTTTCAAAAAATCCTTGAAAATTATAATATTCATCTCCAAGTAAATCTCGCATCCCCTTAGGTGAAGTTAAATCATTTTTATTTTTTATTTTTTCTTTTTTCATAATTTTATTATTTACCTCGTAGTGAGCTTTGCTCTACTGCGTGGGTTCTACTTGTTTATAATTTCCTGGCATTATGCCAATTTTAGTTATTGGTAATAATCGAATAAATGCTCTTCCAATAATAAGATTTTTTGGTACTGATCCCCAGTATCGTGAATCAGAACTACCAGTCCTATTATCTCCCATTACAAAATATTCTTCATCGCCTAATTCATATTCCATTTCATTATCTGATTTATTTTCAACATATGGTTGTTCAAGCTGTAATCCTTCAGGATGTTCTTTGTTTATTATTGTGACATCGCTTCCACTAATTTTTACGGTTTCATTTGGTAGACCAATAATTCTTTTTATAAAAAATTTTTTTATATCTTTTGGATATCTAAAGATAACAACGTCATCTCTTTTTATTTCTCCTAGTCTGTAAGATATTTCATCTACAATTAAATATTGACCATCTTGAAAAGTCGGAACCATAGAAGATCCTGACACTATGAATGGTTGGGCAATAAATATCCGAATGGGGATAACTATAGCCACTGCAATTAATGCAAAACGAAAAATCTCCCAAAACGACTCTTTTTTTGTTTGAGTTTTTTCTACCAACTTGTTTTCTTTTTCCATCTTTGTATTTTAACATAAAAAACTCTTGACACAATATATAAATATATAGTGTAATTAAAAATTATCAATTATCAATTATCAATTTCTGCTATTATAGATATATGAAATTAATTGTTGGTTTAGGTAATCCTGGAGAAGAGTATGAGAACACTAGACATAATACTGGGTGGATTTTACTTGATTTTATTTTAGGCAAAAAAGCCGAATGGAAACAAGCGAATGGTGCTAAATTACTTTTTTATAAAGATACCGTTGGAGATAAGCCTACGGAATATATAAAACCAACAACCTTTATGAATAATTCTGGTATAGCAGTTGCTCACGTAAAAGATAAGCATAAATTAAAATTAAAAGACATTATAGTTATTTATGATGATATTGATTTGCCATTAGGAAAAATAAAAATATCATATGACAGAAGTTCTGGTGGGCACAATGGATTGGAGTCTATCATTAAAAAATTAAAATCAAGAGAATTTGTGCGGATTAGAGTCGGTATTACTCCATCAACACCAACTGGAAAGTTACGAAAGATAAAAGGGGAGAAAGCAGTATTAAATTTTTTGCTTGGAGAATATAAAAAGAATGAATTAAATGAACTTAAAAAACTTTCTAAAAAGGTTGCAGATGCAATAGAAATTATTTTTACAGAAAGCAAAGAAAAAGCAATGAGTTTATATAATTAAATTTTCACTGTGTAAAATTTTACCCTTTCTTCTTTCGCTGGGGTAATTTTTTTTGGTTGAAAAACATTATTCAAATTAAATATGTTTTTTTTAGTAGTCATTTCTCCATCTTTATATAGTTTTATTTCAAGTAGCATTCCTTGCATTGTGTTTTTTGAGAAGTATTGATCAAAAATAAAGTTTCCCAATGAATATGCAATAAATCCATTTTTATAAATTTCTACATCTTGTATTACGTGAGGGTGAGCACCTATTACCATTTTTGCACCACTATCAATTGCTTTATGTGCCAAATCTTCTTGTCTTTTATTGTGTATTATTTTATATTCTTCACCAAAATGTATTGAAACCACAAGATGGTCAACTTGTTTTGATGCATTGGCAATTATTGTACTAAAGTTCGGGTCACTTGCTAAAAGAATTCCCGCATCTGTCTCTGTGGCTTCTAATGATGTTGGTCCAACATCTGAAAACCCTAAATATCCCACCTTTATTCCATTCTTTTCAATTATTATTGGCTGTTCTGCTTCTTTTTTATTTATTCCACTTCCTATATATTTTATCTCATTTTCCTTTAATCTATTTAATGTATTTACAAAAGCATCTTTATCCCAATCTCCCATATGGTTATTTGCTAAAGACAATACACTAAAACCTGCTCCATTTAACGCTGGTATTACAGATGGATTCATACGGAAAGAATATAAATTATATTTATCTTTTCCTTGGTCCGATGCTGGTCCTTCTAAGTTTGCGAAAGCTACATCTACTTTTTTTATAATATCTAGATTTTCAAACAAAGCAGAATAATCTCCATTGAAATTTTTCATAACAGAATTTTTTACTCCACGATCTAGCATTAAATCACCACCAAATAAAAGAGTAATAAAGTTTGGTGAGGTATCTTCCGCTATTCCTTCTTTATTTTTAACCCAAGCTAAATTCGCATCAGTTTCTTTTCCATAATAAATATTTTTTTTTAAATAATTATAAATATTTTGGACGTCATTATATCTATCCGGACTTCTGAGAACAATAATTCCAATATTTCTATCTTCGTTTTCTCCAAGTGGAATAGAAAAGACAGATAGTGCTGTCTCACGAGCTTCATCAATGTAGCCCCTTTTACCGCCTAAGTAACCAGGAATATTTAAAAATTGACTAGTATTAAACCAATTATGTTTTTTATTATTAAAGCTTCTTTTTGTACTTAATTCTAATAAATTTTGTTTTTCATTTTTTAAATATTTTGCAAAATTAAATAGGTCTGTTGCAGTAGATATGTTTTTTTCTGAAAGTCCACTTGGGTCAGCAAAAGAAGTTGAATTAAGTCCTAAGTCTTTTACTTTTTCATTCATTTTTTCTATAAAATTATCTCTTCCAGAGTGTTCAGCTATGGCCTCTGCCGCATCATTGCTAGATTCAAGAAGTAGGGGATAAATCAAATCAGCTATTTTAATTTTTTCTTTTAGATGCAATTCTCCATTTTGTCCATATGTATTTATTGCACGTTGTGATATTTCTGTGAATTCTTCTTGATCTTGGTTTTCAGTAGAAATAGTAGCTGTAAAAAGTTTACTTACTGATGCAATTGGGAATTTAACGTCTTTATTTTTTTGTAGGATTATTTCTCCAGTATCTAGATCGCCCACAAAATAAGCTTCAGCATTTACTTTTGGTTTTTTTTCTATGTCTTTAACGAAATAAAATAATGTTTTTTTTATTTCAACCTTACCTCCTTCCACTAGATCATTTTTATTTATATTAATTGTTTGTGGTATTTTTTCATATCCTAAACTTTTTAAAGCAAGAGATGCTAAAAAAATACCAAAAATAATAGCACAGATAATCCAAAAAATATGATGAATTTTTATTTTTTGTCCATTGATCATATCAATATATAATCTATTGTTTTTCTTTCTAAATCAACCCCTTTAACTTTTATTTTCAAATTGTCACCTAAATGATATTTCTTTTTTTTCTTTTGACCCATCAATTCCATTTTCTTTTCATTAAAAATATAAAAATCATCTCCTAGATCTCTTAATCTTATCAGTCCTTCACATTTAGTTTCTTTTTCTTCGACATACATACCCCATTCAGTAATACCATTTACGATACCAGTGAAAGTATCACCTATTTTACTAGACATGTATTCTACTTGTTTATATTTAATAGAAGCGCGCTCTGCATCTGAAGCTCTTTTTTCTTGCTCAGAAGAAATTCTAGAAATTTTTTCATATTCTTGTAATCTTTCTTTTCCAATTTTTTTACCATTTAAGTAATCGTTTAAAAATCTATGTACTAAAATATCTGGATAACGCCGGATCGGGGAAGTAAAGTGAGTATAGTATTCAAAAGCTAGACCATAGTGCCCGATATTTTTCGTAGAGTAAATAGCTTTAGCCATCGAACGAATCACTGCCTTGTGTACTGTGTCTTTTTTATTTTTATCTAATAAAGTTTTTAAAATATTATTTATTTCATAAGACGGTATAACTCCATTTTGTAATGATACTTTATAACCAAGTCCACGTAAAAAGAAAGCCAAATCCTCGGCTTTTTCTTTGCTTGGTGTATCGTGGACTCTGTACACAAAGACACCTTCAGCCTTTTTTATTCCTTTAGAAATTTTTTCAGCTACTTTTTTATTTGCTAGCAACATAAATTCTTCAACCAGGCGATTAGAATCACCACGTTCTTTTTTTATTACCTTTATTGGTACCCCATCTTTATCTAATACAAATTTAACTTCTTCTTGGTCAAGAGACATGGCACCTTTTTTAAACCTTTCCTTGGTTAATTTTTTAGCTAAATCATTCAAGGTTCGAAGTTCTGTGTGAAGATGAGAATTTTTATTTTTTATATTTTCTTCAGCTTCTTCATAAGTAAATCTTTTTTTAGAATGAATAATTGTTTTTCCATACCATTCACTTTTTACATTAGCGTTTTTATCAATAGTAAAAACTGCACTCATTGTAAGCCTATCTTTATTTGGAACCAAACTACATAAATCATTCGAAAGCGTTTCAGGTAACATTGGAATTGTTCGATCTACTAAGTACACTGACGTACCTCTCTCTCTAGCCTCCATATCTAGTGCACTACCAACTCTTACATAATGAGATACATCAGCAATATGAATTCCTATTTCATAGAGTTCTTTATCTAATTCTTCAAATGAAATTGCATCATCGAAATCTTTAGCATCTGATGGATCAATGGTGAATGTAAGTATATTTCTAAAATCTCTTCGTCCTTCATAATCTTTTTCTTTAATTCCTTCTGTCTTGATTTTTTTTGCTTCTTCTTCTGTTTTAGTAGGTAATTCAGAGTCAAAACCTTTTTCAATTGCGATAGCATGCATTTCTACATTATTATTTCCAGGCTTACCTAAAATTTTTATAACTTTTCCTTCTGGGGCTTTAAGTGGGTCGGTCCAAGATATTATTTCTACAAAAACTTTTTGTCCAATCTTGGCACCAGAGAGCATTTGTTCGGGAACTAAAATATCTGTATACATCTTTGTATCATCTGGTTTTAAAAAATATATATCAATTTCCTTTTTATTTATTAACGCTTTTTTATCTGCAGCTTCTAGTACTCCAACAAAACTATTTTTAAGTCGGGAAATTATTTTTATTACTTCACCAGTTGTTCTTTTTTCAGTCTTGGAGTGTAATTTTATTTCTACTGTGTCTCCATGTAGGGCTGTGTTTAAGTGCCTCGCATCTATCTCTATGTCATTTAAAACACTTTTAGTTTGGATTCCAGCTTTTTTGGGCGATAGATTTTCATTTAAAATTTTTACATAACCAGTACCTTTTCCTGAAATTGAGATAATGCCTATTAATTGTTTAGTTTTTGCTTTCATGACTTTAATATACCATATTGTTTGCATTTTTACAGCTTTATGCTAATATGGAAAGATGTTAAAAATAAGATTACAAAGAATAGGTAGAAAGAATGATCCAGCTTTTCGAACTGTTTTGACTGATTCAAAAAACAGTACAAAGAGTGGAAGATTTTTAGAAATTGTAGGTACTTATAATCCAAAGATTGGAGAGACTAAACTCGAGACTGAAAGAATAAAATATTGGATGAGCAAGGGTGCAAAACTTTCAGATACAATGCACAACTTCTTGGTACACGAAAAGGTTATTCCTGGTAAGAAAGTAAATGTTTTACCCAAAAAGAAACCTACTATAAAGAGAAAAGAACTCAAGGCAAAGAAATAATTTTCTAATAAATTTGTAAAATTTATTTATTACTATTATAATACTGTAAGCAGTTGCTTTGGTCGGAACACTGCACTCTTAAAAATAAAAAATTCTGAATATATATGCAAGACGCTGATAAGATATTTCTAGAATATGTAGTAAAAGCTCTCGTTGACAATCCGAACGATGTAATGATCGATCGTTCTGTTGATGAAATGGGCGTACTCATAAGTTTGACTGTAAATCCTGCTGATATGGGAAAGATCATTGGAAGAATGGGAAACACCGCAAAGGCTATCCGCACTCTTCTCCGAGTTATCGGAATGAAAAACAATGCTCGCGTTAATTTGAAAATTAACGAACCAGAAGGCAGTACAAGACCTGCAAGTTCAATGAGCCCTCTTGGTTCAAAAACTGTAGATCAAGCAATGGAAGACCTAAAAGGAATCTAAATAGTCTCTAGGTCATTGGGCCTAGTCTCTAGTAAAAAACCATCCTGAGTATAATCGAAGGGTGGTTTTTTGTTTGTAAATTATTAAATAAATAATACATCAATATAATGACACACTTCCTGCGTAGGCAGAATTTGTGTCATCTTTTGGTTTTGTGTATAATTTGTGTATGTCTATTGTTGAAGAAATTTTAAAGGAACTTTCTAGCGGTCGCACTATAAGATATAAAGGTGTATCTACTAATTTATTCGGTATTCCTAAATTTAAAGATTATTCAAAGAGAAGTTTACGTTCAAGTGTTGATCGTTTAGTAAAAAATGAGATGATTCAAAAAGAATTGAATGGTTTTATTTTAACCGCCAATGGTCGTAAATATTTAAAGAAAAAAGAAGACTCATTAAAATCATTTTTTAAAATAGATAAAAATTTAGATAAAAATCTTTTAGTTATGTTTGATATTCCCAATATAAAGAAAGCTGAAAGGGAATGGTTTCGTTTTCATCTAAAAAAATTTGGCTTTATTTTAATTCAAAAAAGTGTTTGGGTGGGACCAGCACCATTACCAAAAGATTTTTTAGAATATTTAAAAGAAATAAAACTTGAAAAATGTATAAAAACTTTTAAATTAGCAAAATCTTATAAAAAATAGTTAAATTATAGAAGGTTCATAGCAAAATAATAGAGTGACACATTCTCTGCCTAGGCAGAGAATGTGTCACTAGTTATTATTATTAATATTGCTTTTGGTTTTTCTTTAACTTGTTTTTTTTCTAATAAGCTATAAGCTATAAGTTATAAGCTATGAACTTTCATATTGTAACAATTTTCCCTGACATTTTCGACTCATATTTAAATGAATCTATTTTGGGGCGCGCAATAAAAAATAAACATATTTCTGTAAAATTTTATAATCCGCGGGACTTCATAAAGGCACCAAAAAATAATTATCGCCCAGTAGATGATAAACCATATGGTGGCGGTCCTGGAATGGTGATGCGAGCTGAGCCTATTCTTAAAACTATTGAAATAGTTTTAAGAAAAATTAACAATTATCAATTACGAATTAAAAATAAAAAAAATAAAGTTTTAATAATTAATTTCATTCCAAGTACAGAGAAGTTTACTACAAGTTTGGCAAAAAGTTTTTCAAAAAAATATACCGATATTATTTTAATTTGTGGAAGATATGAGGGTATCGATGCAAGAGTGGACAAAATACTTAAAACTAAAAAACTTTCAATAGGGGATTATGTTTTAACTGGCGGTGAATTGCCAGCTATGATTTTAATAGATTGTGTGGCTCGTCAAATTCCTGGAGTTTTAGGAAAATATGAGTCCCTGGAAGAAGAAAGAATATCAAGCAGCGAGGTCTATACTCGTCCAGAAATTTTAAAATATCCATTTAAAAAAAATTCTAATAAAAAAATAAAAAACTATAAAGTACCAAAAGTACTTTTATCTGGAAATCACAAAAAAATTGACGAATGGAAGCAAAAAATAGATAAAATTTAAATAAGATTTGAGCAAATAATATCTTACTAAAGAATATTTTTTAAAAATAAGTAAAAAGTTACATTTTGTGGATAAAATATTAGTTTATATGCTTTTTTTATTATATAATTAATTTAGATCTCACTATTTTGGGAGATTTAATTGTGAAGTTTATTTTCAAAAATAAATATTTTTGTGTGTATATATCTAAGAAAATAATTTTTAGTTTTTTCTTAGTTTTTGGGTTACTTTTTTCACAAACTATTTTAGCTGTCGGTCCATTTCCACCAGGTACAGAAGATAATCCACAATGTTTACCATCTGATGCAGATTGTGATGTTATCCCCGCATTGATTTCTGGAGATAATATTACGGAACTTGTAAATAATGCCGGATATTTAACTGCTGAAGTTGATTCAGTTTTTACAGCTTCTGCTGCAAATGATATTGCAAGTGGTGATATAACAAATTGGAATACAGCATATGGCTGGGGTGATCATGCGAGTGCAGGTTACTTAACTTCTTATGTAGAAACTGATCCAATGTTTAGTGCCTCAGCATCAAGTGGAATTGCAAGTGGTGATATAACAAATTGGAATACAGCATATGGTTGGGGTGATCATGCGAGTGCAGGATATGAATCGACTCTAACTTTCAATAGTGGTCTTTCTAGAAGTGTTAATACAATAACTAATGATTTAATAACTGGTTTATCTGGTGGACAAACTGTTATTGGTGGAATACTTGCTTCTGAAAGTTTGACTTTATCTTCTACTTCAAACGCGACTAAGGGAAAAATAATATTTGGAACCTCAGCTTATGATGAAGCAAATAATCGACTTGGTATTGGTACATCCACTCCAGTTTCTAGTTTAGAGGTTACCAGCACTGGAACTACAGGAATAGTTTCTAACGTTGCAAATTCTGGAACTAGTATTTCAAGTATTTCAGGGTTTCAAATAAACAATACTGATGCGACAGCAGAGAATTGGTCCGGAATTACTTTTGGAGATACTTTAGGTTTAAGTTCTCCGACTGGTGGTATCGGTGTACAAATGTTGAACCGCACAAATCATTATGGAGATTTAGCTTTTGCTACAAGAAGCGCATTGGGTTATACAGAAAAAATGCGAATTACATCACTCGGTAGGGTTGGTATTGGCACAAGTACTCCACAGCAAAAGTTAGAAGTAAAAGACGGTAGTATTTATCTTTCTGATATTGATGTGTCTCATGGTATGACTTCTGTTCTTCCATCAAATGTATTTGGAAGTTTTGCATCAAGTACTTTTACCGCTGGTGGCCTAGATATAAAAGGATTGTCTAGTACTGATGCTACAGGATTGTTTTTAACAGGCATAATAGGATTATATGATCCTGCAGATACGATGCCAGCAATTATTTTTTCTGCTGCAAAAAAAGATAATTCAACAATTCAAAATTTAGATCCCCTTGAAACTGCTTTTCAATTTAGAAATAATAATACAAGTATAGTAACTATTCTAGGTAGTGGTAATGTTGGTATTGGAAAAATAAGTCCCGCTACTGCCTTAGATGTAAATGGTATTGTCACTGCTACGTCTTTTAATGGCTCAGTCACCGGCAACGCCGACACTGCCACCAAGCTTCTTAACGCTCGTACCATTTTCGGAATTTCATTTGATGGAAGTGCAAACATTGGTAGTGCCCTCGGTACTGGAGCTTATGCAACAATTGCAAACT
>JBAYME010000016.1:0-16164 GCA_041663725.1 Minisyncoccota bacterium
ATGTGGTTGAACATTGGCAAATTTACAATTAAATAATTTGCAAGCACGCTCGATAGCCAAAGTCTCTACTTGGTCTGTAAAATCTTGCCCTCCATAATACCTACGTCCTGGATACCCTTCTGAATATTTATTAGTAAAAATAGAACCATTAGCTTTTAATACATCTTCTGAGACATAGTTTTCAGAAGGTATCAATTCTAATCCTTCTGCTTGTCTTTTTGCCTCATTTTTTATTAAGTTCTCTATTTTTTTATCGTACATTCTTCCATTCTATCATATCCCCATTTATTTTCATTATAATTGTTCCTAGTTCATCAGTACGCAAAATTTTAGACCCAACCTCAGAAAGGATACTCAAGGTAGACTTTTGTGGATGCCCATATCTATTATCTTTACCTAAGGACAATAATGAATATTTTGGGGAAACCATTTGTACAAACTTAAAAGAAGAAGATCCGCTAGACCCATGATGTCCAACTTTTAAAATATCACTTTCTAATTCTTCTTTTGAGAATTCTTCTAAAATAATTTTTTCTACTTCCATTGGCGCATCCCCAGTGAGCATAATAGAAGTATTTTTATATGTAAGTCGAGCTACCGTCGAGCCATCATTCGTTGCCCAATGTGAAACATCTCTATCAGGAAATAAAATATCAATAAATACATTGCCACCAAGATCAAGACGCATTCCTTTTTTTGCTAAAATATTTGGAATTTTTTTATTTTTTATTTCATTTTTTAAATTTTTATAAACTTCAGAATTACTAATTGTTCCTGATTCAAACATCACGCCAACTTTATAATTTTTCAAAACATCAATAAAACCACCAATATGATCCTGGTCTGGGTTTGTAATAATAATTGCATCTATCGTTTTATCAAAAGGAGACATTACTTTTGAAAGTACATTTGAAATTTTTCTAGGTGGTCCCCCATCAAATAACACTTGGGTACCCGTGGGAGACTGAATAAACAAAGCATCCCCTTGTCCTACATCAAGCATAGCAAAAGTAAAAATTCTATTAGTTTTTTGCCAATCAGCCTTAACTAAAATAAAAACAAAGACCAAAAGAAATAAAGTGGTAAAAATTAAAAAATATTTTTTAAAATTTTTGAACATCATTATTAATATTATATAAAATTATTCTATAAAACTAAAAAACTTTTTTATATTTCTACCGAAAAGCCAATATAAAAAATAAAAGTAAATTAAAATAGTTAAAAATAATGGAAAATTAGAAAAGAAAACAGCTGAAAATGGAATATTGGAAAGGAAATTAATAACACTTAGTTCGTAGTGTAAAAATAAATATGCAATGTATCCAAATGGTAAAGAAAAAACATAATAAATAAGTCCAGCAAAACCAGTTAAAAATCCTAACAACATTGTAAATGGAATAAATGGCAAAATCAAAATATTAGCGGGCAAGGCCACCAAAGAAAGATTCCCCATTTTGTATAAAATAAAAGGTAAAACAAAAATATATGCCGCACTTGTCACTGAAATAATATCTCGTAATTTAAATCTAGTGGTCACCCACATAAAATACTTTTCAATCTTTGGAGAAAGGAAAATTACAGCAATTGTAGCTAAAAAGGAAAGCTGAAAAGAAACATCATAAACTAAAATTAATGGGTTGAAAAATGTCATCAAAACAGCAGCTAGGATTAATGCCCTAGCTATATCATAATTTCTACCAGTTGCCCTAGCGACTAGTGCCAAAATTGCCATAATGCCAGATCGAATAGCTGTAATAGTTGTCCCTCAAAAAGTTTTTTACTTTATACTAAGGTGCCTCTAATCAGCATTAAGGAGATACAAAAGAAAGATAATTTCAGAAGATCTAAATACTTTAAAGGTTTACCAATACAAATGCCTATGACTGTTTTAGCTAATCAAAAAGCAGAGAAAATAATAGTGGTTTCTCCCAATTAAAAAATTACTCCATTGATAAGAGATATAAACTATATTTATTTTTTTATATTAGCATAAAATGATATTCTTAAGTAACAATATGAAAACTGGACGAAACGAACAATGCCCATGTGGAAGTGGTAAAAAATATAAAAAATGCTGTATGGAAAAAAAAGAAAATATAGCAAAACTAAATAAACGAGCAATGACAATAACTCGACGTGATTTTATTTCGGAGCCATATAAAAAATGTCCTAATCCTAAATGCTTATCTGATGATTCATTTGGTGTGTCTTTTCTTATGGGAGGCTCTAAACACTACACAAGAGAATGTGTAAAATGTGGCTATCAACAAAATTTCAATTTTCCAATCATAAAAAAGAAAATAATTTACCTTGATCATTTGTAAAATTCTCCGGCTTTATTAACTTACCAGAAAAATTTATTTCATCTCCATATTCGAAATCTTTACTGAAATCTGTAGTAATTAAAATTTTCAATTTAGAATTCAAATCAACAACCAACTTCTGATTATTTTCCCTGATATCTATTTCATTAATTATTTTTCCAGACAACTTAACTTCTTGATCAATTGGTAAGATAGGAATTATTTTGTTATAAGAATAAAATCTTAAAATTCCAAAAGAAAAAAATAAAAGAAATATTGAGAAAATTATTCCCCATTTATTCCATACTCCAACTATTCTTGGCTTACTTGAAATAATTAAAAAAAATATCATTATAAAAAATGATATTAATAAAATTAGCATAATTAAATATAAATTTACAAAAACAAAAGTACGAAATAATATTCCGAAAACAAAGCCGAAAGTACTTAAATAAAAAATTTTATCTTGCACTGTAAAACAATTATATCACTGGCTCATTGTCGGCAAAAGAGGTAGCTATCACATCCGCTCTTTCGTTCCACTCAAAACCAGCATGCCCTTTCACATAAGTCCACTTTATATTAAAATTTTTAGACAAACTATATAATTCAACCCAAAGCTCTTTATTTAAAACAGGTTTTTTGGCAGCATTACGCCAATCATTTTTTTGCCAATTAAAAATCCATTCAGTAATACCGAAAATTACATATTTAGAATCAGAAAAAATCTCTATATTTTTAGCAAACTCCCTGCCTGTAGGAGTAGGCTGACTTGCTAATTTTTTTAGAAAAATCAAAGCTCCAATTGGGCCAGACAATTCCATTTGATTATTAGTAGCTTTGTGAGATCTTCCACCAGTTTCGAACTTTTCACCATCAACAAAAATAACTGCCCCCCAACCAGCAGGTCCTGGATTTCCCCTTGCTGCTCCATCCGTATAAATTGTTATTATATCTTTTTTCATCCCACCATTATATCAATAATTCTTAATCGAAGCTCTTCTTTACCTCTGAATCTAGATAAATCAAAAGTTGCCGAAAGATTCACTGATAAATTTTCTTCAATTTTAGCATCAAAAGAATCTTTATTAGAAAAAAATGAAATGGCATTAACTTTATTTTTATTTATATCAGAAAAAGTAATTTCTAAATGTTCACCCGAACCATTCTTGCCGAATTTTTTAATATTTTCTATTTTTACATTTTTAAAAAGAAAAATTGGTTTTGGATTGGCCAAACCAAAAGGTGCCATTTTTTCTATTTCTTTCCAATTTTTCATATTTACTAAACTTAAATCACCCTCTATGTCAAAACTTTTTAACAAATCTTTTTCTAATAATTTAGTAATATCATCATAAGAAGATGAGAGTTTTTCTTCTAGAAAGTGAATCTTTTCATTTTCTATGGTAAAACCACCTGCGAGTTCATGCCCGCCGAATTCTAAAAAGTGTTCACTATTTTGGGTCATAATCTCCACTACCGAGATAGAACCGTTGGAACGACAAGAACCTTTAATTAAATCATTTTCGTCTTTTCCCCAAACAAAAACTGTCTTATTGTACTCATCTAAGATTTTACCAGCTACGAGACCCAATACTCCGACTTTCCATTTTGGATTACCAATTACTATTACTTCTCTAATTTCTCTTTTTTCAAATTGTTTTTTTACATCACGCATAATGGTCGCTACGATTAATTTTCTCTCATCATTTATTTTAGATAAATGAGTAGATAATGCACCCGCCTCTACTTCATCTCTAGTGGAGAGAAGTTCATATGCGCGAAGAGGGTCATCCATCCTAGAAGCTGCATTCAATCGTGGTGTTACCATAAAAGTAATATCGTCTTCGGCTAAATATCTTTGATCAATTTTCATTTTAGATAAAAGTTTTTGCAACCCTGGCCGAGGACTTTTTCTTAAAACCTTCATTCCAAAACTAGCCAATACCCTATTCTCACCCAAAAGTGGCACCATGTCTGCCAATGTAGCAATAGCTACCATATCGAGTAACCACTTTTCCCAACCATTTTTTATTTTATAATATTCACCATATTTTTTTACAAAAGCTTGAACAAATTTGAAAACTACCCCAGCCCCACACAACATTTTTTCTGGATAACCTGCCCCGACTAAAACGTCGGGGTTATCTATTTTTGGATTCAAAATTGCATAAGCTTTCGGTAAAATTGTAGAAGCAATCCCCTCTTCGCCAAGACTACGAAGGGGCAAGTGGTGATCAGTAATGATTACATCAATACCATCCACTTCCGCTTGGGCTACTTCAGCCACGGCGGTAATCCCTAAATCAACTGTAATTAAAAGTTGTATTTTTTTTTCTGCAAATTCTTTTATGGCTGATAAATTTAAACCATAACCTTCAGAATTACGCATTGGGATATATACTTCATAATTCTTATAACCAATTTTCTCAAATAGATCATGTAAAATAACTGCACCCGGTATTCCGTCTGCATCATAATCAGCATAAATAACTATCTTTTCTTTTGATTCAAAAGCCTCAAAAAGCCTTACACATGCTTTTTCCATATCCTTCATTAAAAATGGATCATGTAAATCTTTTTCATAATCCGGATTTAAAAATTTTTCAATTTCCTCCTCTTTTTCAATTCCACGATTTTTTAAAAGAATGTTTATTAATTCAGAATGTTTTTCCATTATGAGAGTATAACATATTTAAAAACTTGATATTTTATATACTTAGGGTAAAATACATTTAATAAGTAGTTCTTGAAATAATTAAAAAAAATAAAATTATGGCAAAAAGAAATGGCAAAAAAACAAACAAAAGGTTAGTTGATCAAGTAAAATTCAAAAGAGAAGACAGGAGAGAGGTAAATAGAAAAACAAAAAAAATAGCGGACAAGGTTGCAATCGTCCCAATCCAAAATGGAGAAAAAATGGTCGTTCTTTTAAAATAAAAAGAGTTTGTAAAAAAGCACTAAAAATAAAGTGCTTTTTTTTATTTATAAATAAAGTATAATTAAAATATGAAAAATTGTATTTTTTGCAAAATAATAAAAAAAGAGATACCTTGTGAAAGAATCTATGAGAATAAAAATTTTTTAGTTTTTTTAGATATAAAGCCTGTATCAGATGGACATATTTTAATTATTCCGAAAAAACATATAGTTTGGATGCAAGAGGCAGACGATAAAACAATTAGTGATATATTTAAATTATCTAAAAAAATAATACTGGCACTTAAAAAAGGATTAAAATGTGATTATGTACAATTGGGAATAGTCGGAAATGAAGTTCCACATTTTCATATTCATTTAATTCCAAGATATTTTAATAATGTTTTTCCAAATCTACCAACAAAAGAATATTTAGATGGAGAATCTTTTAATGTAGCTAAAAAAATTATTTCAAAGCTTTAATTTTTACGCAAATTGCGCAAGGACAGTCCTTGCGCAACTAAAAAACCTTAATAAAATATCCTTCCACAAATTCCTTAAACGAATTTTCTTTCTGAAAAAAATCTGGAAAATTCTTTTTATTCAGGATGTTGCTCTCTTCCCTACCTATTCCTATATAATCCTGGTAACTTGAATACCTATATGACTCCAAGAAGTTTTTCATCATACTACTCCTTTGATTTATTTCTTTTTCCCACTCAGGAAATTGTATTTCAAGTGGGTTAAGATGAATATACGCAAATAATTGTCTTATGTAATTATCATTATTCCCAATTAATTTTGATTTAAAGGGCCCACCAAATAATGCTCCTTGCCTTTGATATTTTACATTAAAGAACATTGAATATGCTGTCCCTAACTTTTTCATAAATTTTGTAATTCCTCCATCAACTTCTTGTTTTATTAGTATATGAAAATGATTTGGCATCAAACACCATGCTCCGATAGAAACAAGCTGCTCATCTCTATTTAAAAAAAAAACTTCAACTAGCGTTTTATGTTGCCTGTTTATAATATCATCTAGCCTAAAAGAGATATTTGAATTAGAAAGATACAAAAGAATCATAAGTCTTTCATAATCTCCTTTTGTTTTTAGAATTACTCTTTTATCTATACCACGATTGTAAATATGGTAATACTCACCTGTAATAAATGGGTCTTTTCTTAACATTTAATAAATATAACAAATAGCTCAATTATGCGCAAGGACTGTCCTTGCGCATATTATTGGAGAGCCTTAATACCAGGAAGGGTTCCATTCGCTAAAAAGTCTAATGTGGCTCCGCCACCAGTAGAAATGAATAGATTAGATAATAAGTCTCTAGTTTCTGGGACATTTTGTGGAACACAACTTACTAAATCTCCACCACCTAAAACTATTGTTTTATTTTTTTGTTCAAAAATATATTTTAAGGTTTTTTTTGTTGAACCCCCAGCACCAACTTCATATTTACCAAGTGGACCATTCCAGAGAATCATTTTTGATTTTTCAATTATTGGAAAAAGAAGTTTAATTGATTTTTGTCCAACATCTAAAATAACGTCACTTTTTAATATCTCTTTTATATTTTTTTCAATATATTCACCGTAGGTATTTTTTACAAATACAAATTCTGGAATAATAAACTTCTTATTATTTATTATTTTTTCTATACCGTATTTTGTATCATCAACTAAAGAATTGCCGACTTCATAACCGCTATATTTTAAAAAATCATTTAGTAATGCTCCACCGATAAAAATATAATCAGCAATCTTTAAATATTTTTTTATTAAAGGCATTTTAGTAGAAAATTTTGCTCCACCTAAAATAAACAAAAATGGGTGTTTAGGTTTTTTAAAAATATTAGAAAGATTTTTGATCTCTTCAACTAATTGAAAACCTGCATAAGCAGGTAATAATTTCGGCAAAAGAACGATAGACGCATCTTTTCTGTGAGAAACAGAAAAAGCATCATTAATATATACATCAGCCAAACTAGCTAATTTTTTAGCAAAATTTTTATCACAATTTTTTTCTCCAGCATAGTTTCTTAAATTTTGAAGCAATATTACTTCTCCGTTTTTCATTTCAAATACTGACTTTTCTGCCTTATCATATATCAAGTCATCTATGAATGTTATTTTTATTAATTTATTTAAACTATCAGCTACTGGCAATAAGCTTTCTCCCCCTTTCCCTAGGTGACAAATCAAAATAATTTTTGCTCCCCTTTTTTGTAAAAATTGTATTGTTGGTAATGCCTTATTTATCCTAAAATCATCCTCGACTTTGGCATCTTTTATTGGCACATTAAAATCAACCCTCAATAAAACTTTTTTACCTTTTAAATTTTTTAAATCCTTAATTGTTTTCATTTTAATAAATATTTTCAACCATATTAACAATCTTGCTAAACTTTTTTACATCTAAGCTTGCTCGTCCAATTAAAAATCCATCTGCTTCTCCTTTTTCTATAAAATCTACTACATTTTTTTCATTAACCGATCCTCCATAAATTACCCTGGGTATTTTACACTTTACTCCAAACGTCATACTTAAAACTTTTTTAATAAAAATTTTCATCTCTAAAAATTCTTCTGGTGTGGCTTCTCTTGTAGCATTTTTACCTATTGCCCAAACAGGCTCATAGGCAATAATTATTTTAGAAAGAACATCTTTTGAAATATTTTTAAAACCTACTTCAAGTTGTTCTCTAATGAA
Organism: Minisyncoccota bacterium; assembly: GCA_041663725.1. Lineage (GTDB taxonomy): Bacteria > Patescibacteriota > Minisyncoccia > Phycocordibacterales > UBA9973 > UBA9973. The sequence continues at coordinate 7,948 of JBAYME010000016.1, forward strand.
AGATAAATAATTATGATTTTCATCCCTTTCTTTTTCTCCAATACAAACAATTGGAATAATACTTTCTCTTAATGATGCTTTTATTTTTTTATTTACATCATCACTATTTTCACCCATAATGCGCCTTTCTGAATGTCCTAAAATTACATACCTGGCACCTAATTCATAAACCATATTAGCTGAAATTTCTCCAGTATAAGCGCCACTTTCTTCATAAAAAAAATTTTGTGCACCAAGTTTAGCTTTTAGCTTATAGCTAATAGCTTTTAGCTTATTAAGATAAATCACTGGGGGACAAATAATCACTTCAGTATTTTTAACATTTGAAATGCTTTTATTGATAGAAACAAACAACTTCTCCGCTTCTTTTTTTGAAACTGGATTCATCTTCCAATTTGCAATAATTATTTTTTTAGACATTTTATATTATGATTTGATTAATTTTTAAACTTAAATCATCAATTTCTCTTTTTTTACTGTCTGTTTCATTCTTTAATTTACCAACCTCTTGCTCTAATTTCTTTTCTTCTATTTCAAAATTACTCATCTGCCTTTCTTTATTATTTTGATCTAATTGCATTCTTTCGAGTTCTTGTTTAGCTTTCTCTAATTGATTTTTGAAAGAAATTACATCTCTATCTTGTTTCTGTACCTTTCCTCTCCCTTCAACAATACCTCTATTTAAAACATCAATACTACTTTTTATGCCTCTCAATTTCATTTCCTCATTTTTGAAATTATTTTCAATTCTTTGAAATTCCTGCTTAAAATTACTCAATTTTAATTGTAATTCATTTTTTTGACGTGTTTTCTGCTCACGCTCAAAACGCTTTTTGTCTTCTTCTGCTTGTTTTTTTAATCTTTCTTTATTTTCATCATCAGTTAACATGTTTTTATTATATCATTTTTATAAAACTATGTTTAAAAATTAAAAAACGCCCCCAACATAAGTTAGAGACGTTTATTATAAGGTTTTTCCTTATAATTTATTTTTTTACAATTTTATGTACTTTAACATACCCATCACTGAGTGTTGTTTTTGTAAAATACAAACCAGAGGGTAAATCTGTTGTGTTAATTGTAATAGAATTGAATCCAGTAGTTTCCTGAATCAAATTACCAATACAATTAAATAAACTTACTTCTATGTTTTTATTTTCAGAAACAACCTTGATTTGATTATCAAATATAGTCGGATAAACGACAACATTTTCTGCTGGCTTGTTTTTTTCTTCTACGGACATGATTGGACTTAATTTAATAATCCAAAAATCAAAAAATCCATAATTTCCAGCAACATCACCATCGTTTGAACTTGAACCACCAGCGATAATATAACCACCATCTGTGGTTTGTTCCGCTGAATAGGCTTCTTCTGTATAGGTTCCACCTAGTATTTTTTGCCATTCAATATCTCCATTGGAAGATAATTTTACAATCCAATCATCACTAAGCCCATGATTAAATAATAAATCACCATCACTTGAAGAGGAATGCCCAACTACTATATATCCATCGTCAACAGTTTGCTGTATTGAATAAGCCATATCATTTTCTGTCCCACCTAAACACTTTTGCCACTCGATGTCGATATTTGAATCTAATTTCACTATCCAGTAATCAAATAATCCATGGTTTCCGATAACTTCTCCAGAAGTTGAGCTAGAAAAACCACCTATAATATAACCACCATCTGTGGTCTGGTCGATAGATTCAATTTCTTCAACATCTGGTCCGCCCAAAGACCTATCCCACTCAATATTTCCACTTGAATCTAATTTCACGATCCAATAATCAAAATATCCTTGATTTTCTAGAAGATAAACATCATTTGAAAAAGATGAACAACCAACAAGGTATCCACCATCAGTGGCTTTCTTTATAAAAAAAGCTGCATCGATGTTTGTTCCACCAAGAATTTTTTGCCATAAGATATTTCCTGAAGCATCTAACTTCAATATCCAACAATCTGACATTCCGTAATTGCCCATGACGTCTCCATAGCTTGAATAAGAAATTCCAGCTACAATATAACCACCATCTGTGGTTTGTTCCACTGAATAGGCTCTATCATTTTCTACTCCACCATAAGTTTTTTGCCATAAGATATTTCCTGAAGCATCTAACTTCAATATCCAATAATCTGAACCACCCTGAGTTGATATCACATCTCCGTTGTTTGAACAGGTAAACCCCACGACAACATAACCACCGTCCATAGTTTGCTTAACACAAAGAGCTTCTTCTTCACTAGAGCCTCCATAGGTTTTCTGCCATTCAATGTTTCCACTAGAAGATAATTTTACTATCCAATAATCAGACATTCCTTTATTAAGGGAAACATTACAATCTGATGACCTAGAATAACCAGCTACAATATAACCACCATCTGTGGTTTGTTGCACTGAGTAAGCTTTCTCATCATTTGTACCACCAAAACATTTTTTCCATTCAATGTTCGGCTGAGCTTGAGATGTTAGAACTGATAATAGAAAAACTACTAAGATTAAAGTCTTCATAGTCAAAGACTTAGCAAAACTGTAAATTTTCTTCATTTCTCTTTTGTTTTTAATGAACCATTGGGTTCTGATTTATATTTATTTTAGTTAACTGAGTTCTGTATAAAATATACTACACAATAATAGATCAGTCAATTCATAAACAAAAAAACCTAAACATCAGTTAGGTTTTTTTGTTTATAAATTTATTTTATTCCCAACAAATTTCTACAAGGCCATCTCCTCCTTTTCCACCAGGAGACCCCAGTGTATCACCTTGATATCCTCCCCCACCTCCACCTCCACCTCCGCCGTAAGTCATTCCATCATTGCCATATTGTATATACTGCTGTCCGTTTGGAGTACTTTCACTCACACCACCAGCATCTCCATTTCCTCCATTTCCAGCACCAGAGTTGCCAAACCACCCTGGTAATCCTTGGCCACCAGATCCACCATTACCAGCACTTGTTGGACTTACATAACCTGAGGGTTCACAATCTTCATGTGAACCATTTGATCCTCCTCTCGTTCCGTTAAGACCATTAGATGTTGGGGTATTACTTCCTCCTGCAGATCCACCTCCTCCACCACCAGCTCCAAAATTACAATTATTCTCCCAAGTAAAATATCCTCCGGATGCCCCATCTCCCCCTTTTAATGCTATTCCGGGGGGGTTATTTATATAATTATTTGTATTTGAAAAACTTCCAGTCCCACCAACACCACCTGCCCCAGAGGATGGATTATTGTAACTTGGATCAGTTTGACTACCTGTACCTCCATTTACAGCAACCAGAGTTACTACACCTTTCTTAACAACACTAGGTTGACCGTTTTCACCTGGAGTACACGATCCATTTACACCAGTTACACCACAAAATCCGTTTGATCCCCCAGAACCAACAGAAACAGTAAGAGTACTGGATTGATTGATAGCACAAGTGTCACAAACTGCATATGAAGCCTTCGCATAGCCACCACCACCTCCACCATTTCCTCCCTTTTTTCCATAATTAGTATTTCCACCGACACCACCTGAACCTCCTCCACCGCCGCCTATGGCTTTAATTGTTATCTTTGATATTGGTCCATTGTAATAAGCAACGGGTCTAGAGTTTTTGAGATTAAAGGTAAAGTTCTGACTTGAAGCTTGAAAAGTTCTACACCCAGGAACAGTTGAACAGACTTTTAATTGCCCATTTTGTGTGGCACATAGATTAGTTTTATTTCCAGTAACTGGAATATGCTTTAAATAACTTAAAATAGTACTAGACCCTGTTAATCTGATTTTTTCAATACCACCAGTAGAAAAAGCTAAAATATTTCCTGGTGTTGGACTGTACATTCCTGTATCAATATCCCCGTAAAATGTATAGTCAGGAGTGTTTGGAGTAGAAAATCCATTGGCACTTCTAATATAGGCTGCACTTGTAGCTCCTGGAGTTTTGTTTAAATTAGCACCATTCTTTAACTGTGAAGGTCCTACTGCAACAAAGCCAGAATTAAAACCTGATACTTTTAAATATCCATTTATGTCTAAACCACCAATTTTTACTTGATTTGATGAACCAACATTTAAGGGTAAAATATTTGCAGAAAATACAAAACCTATACCAGCACTAAGGATTAAACTTAAGACTAAAACTTTTATTATTTGTATTTTTTTATTTTTTTTCATATTTTTAAAAGTTAAAATTACTGAAGATCACATAGCTCTAGTTTACCACTTGCGTTAACACATACAGGTCTTTCTGGATATTGACCATTAACATACTGTAAATCTTTAATTATAACTCCATTTCCATCTATTTTGATTTTTTCATTACCAGCAGCAGAAAATCCCACAGTATCATAAGATGGATGATACATTCCATTTTGGTCATTATACCAAAATGTATAATCTGGATTTGTTGGCGTAGAATATCCATTAGCACTTCGAATATAGGCTGCACTATTAGTTGAATCACCAGAATTAAAAAAAAGATAACCTGTAAATAAAGCTGGTCCTGCAGCTGAAAAAATAGATGTACTAGAAGTTTGTCTTAGGTTTCCACTTGAAACCTGACCGTTGCCAGTTATATCTAATCCTCCAACTTTTGCCTGATTAGATGGACCAATGTTTAATGGCCCAGCGATATTATTAGCTGCTGAAGGGGAAACTGATGTTGAAGCTAAAACAAAACTTACTCCCAAACTAAGTATTAACCCTAAAACTAAAACTTTTACTGACTGTATTATTTCTTTTTTATTCATTGTGTTTTTTATTTATTAATAATATTTTTAATTTTCTATATAATGTGGAAGTTTTATGCATTTTAATTGATCAGCTGGATCAGATGGTGGAAGAACATAACAACAGGTTGGATATTCTGGTGTATTCGAACAATATTCAAGACATGCTGGGTTTGATGGATCACAACCACCAATAATTTTACTCTTCGAGCAACTTTGATTTGTTCCACCATTTGAGCCGATACAATCCCATGTCCAATAATTAGAATTACTTGATTTATTGTCTACTCCTCCAGCTGTACAAGAATAGAGAGAATTAGAGCAAGACCCATTAACTATTAAAGTTATAACACCACAACTTTCACCAACAGTAGAACATTCATTTAACCCCAAACCATTGACGATGGTACATGAATAATTTACACACCCTTTGTGGGTGATTGGTGGAGGAATAATACAACTAGAACCAAGAGGAGAACATTGATCTACACCAACACCATTCACAGAAACACATGAACCACCCACGCATTCATTGTGAGTAGAAGATGGTGGAGCAGTACAACTAGAACCAAGAGGAGAACACTGATCTACACCAACACCATTCACAGAAACACATGAACCACCCACGCATTCATTATGAATAACAATTACTGGTACTGGCGAATACGTAACCCCAGCAAAATTAATCCAGCCAATAACATTTCCACCCCAAGCATATCCATAAGCATTGTTGTCAGAACTAAAAGCAATACCATAACCGATGGTACCAGTAGAGCCACCGTCACTATTAGTACCTAATTTTATAGTACCAGTTGCCCAATCAGCTATTGTTTCCCTGTCTGCTGTTCCTACAAAAGAAAGCGCCTTAGCTGTCCAACCATTAAATTCAATCCATCCATATTCATGAGACCAACCATAACCATCAAAACCATTAACTGGATCAAATGAAGAACTAAATGGTACAGTCCCATCGGATCCACCATTTCCACTAAATTGTATTGTATAACCAGTATTAATTATTGTAGCTGTTCCAGATAGTGGACCGGGTGCGGCTTGTGTTTTAGGAGCTAAGTTTAAAAAAAAAACAAAAACAGCCATAACTGTTAGAATTGATAGAGATAAGGTTAAATAATTTTTTTTCATATTTTTATTAATTAGAATTTAAAATTTCCATTCTTTCTTCTTCTGTTAATAATTTGGTTTCTGGTAAATCAGCACTTGAGTCTTTTATGACATTCATTCTTTCTTCATCAGTTAAGGGAGTTATAGTTATACCTTCTGTTAAATCTTTTAATATTTCCATTCTTTCTTCGTCAGTCAATTCAGTAGGTATATTATTTTCTATTTGCTCTTTTTTATTTAATTTAAAATAGAAGAAAACAAAAACTCCAATTAGTAAAATTAGTATTAAAATACTAACAAAAATAAAAACTTTCTTTTTATTAATCATACTTACATTATATAACACTATGTTCTAAAAACAAAAGTTTTAGATGAGTATTTTAATTTTCTATAAAATGAGGAACTTTGATAGTCTGGCAAAAACCATTTGACCCACACAAATAAGGTGAGGATGGACAATCTAGGTTTGAAATACAAGGTGTTTTACAAGAACAACTTTCTGAATCTAATACCAATGGAAGTTCGCAAGTTTTTGTACAAGATGTTGTGATTATTTCACATGCGCAAGTGTTTGTATTTAAAGTTTGACTTGAAGTACAAACTGGTGGATTAGTACAAAGAGTTGGTATATCAGATGTACAAGAATTTGTAATTTGATTATATGTCTCAGTAGGAACAATACAATCACAAGACCCCATAAAGGTATTTAACATATGAGAAAAATACATCCCGGATGGCAAGCTGGGCTGAATACCTGTAATATTTTGACAAACATCTGGCATAACACATTCGCCTAGATACCAAACACTACCAGGAATACAAGTAGCGCTCACGGAGGCTGAATCTAAAATTACACCATCATAATAAAGATAAAAGGAGCTTGTACCATAGTTCAAAAGATTAGTTTCATTTACACTATTAGTGTGAAAAGAAACATGGGTGTTATTTGGATTGTTTCTAGTTACTTCAAATGGCACACCTATGTCTAAGTTATTTGTAGACCAATTAAGAGTTGAATTACAATTAGATCCGCCTACTGGTATGACACAAGATGTGGCAGAAATATTTCCAATTGGAGTAGAAAATATATAAGAATATAAAGAATTAAAAATATTATAACCAAAAACCGAGCTAGAAATAAAAAAGAAACAAACTATTATTAAAATAATAAATAAAATATATTTAACCTTATTTTTATGTAATTTCATATAAACTAATAATATCATAATAAAAACAAAGCAACCAATCTTTACACGCGACAGGCAAGGACTAGACATGTGTCTATTCCTTGCCTGTCGTAACTTGCATTTAAAAAATATTTATGCTATTCTTTCTTGGTAGAAGTCCTGTCCCAACGGGATTTTTATTTTTAAAAATTTAATAAAAAACCAGATAGAGCTTTAACCTCTATCTAGAGTTTAAAGCTTTATCTGGTAAAAAATCATGTTAGATATAAAAACATTTAAATCAGCGTTAGAACAATTAGAAGAAGAAAGAAAAATTCCAAAAGAAAAAATATTGGATGCTATTGAGCAGGCAATGGCTGCTGCTTATAAAAAAGATTACGGCAAGAAAGGACAAATAATCCGAGCTAAGTTTGACCTAGAAACTGGTAAAGCAGATTTTTACCAAGTCAAAATTGTAGTTGATGAAACTATAGCTAAAATAGACGAAGAAATAGATGAAGATGATAAAGAATATTTAGAAAAGACCGAAGATGAAAGGGTTCATTTTAATCCTGAGCATCATATAATGCTAGAAGATGCACGTAAAATAAAAAAGGGAGCAGAACTTAATGATGAAATCATTTTTCCCCTTGAGCCAAAAGAAGATTACGGGCGCGTAGCAGCTCAAACAGCGAAACAAGTTATAATACAAAGAATTCGTGAAGCTGAAAGATCTTCCATAATTGATGAATATGGCACAAAAGAAGGAGAAATAATTTCTGGTATTGTACAAAAGATAGAAAGAGGAAATATCTATATTGACTTCAACCGTGCTACTGGAGTATTGCCCACAGAAGAACAAATTCCTGGAGAATTTTTCCAAAGAGGTCAGAGAATCCGTGCATATCTATATTCCGTGGAAGATAGTCCAAGAGGTATAAACTTGCGCCTTTCTAGAACTCATCCAAAGTTTGTTGAAAAACTTTTCACAATTGAGGCCCCTGAAATTCAAAATGGTGTTGTAGAAATAAAATCAGTAGCCCGCGAAGCTGGTGCTCGTTCTAAAATTGCTGTGTTTTCTAATGATGAACATATTGACCCAGTCGGTTCTTGTGTTGGTCAAAAAGGAACAAGGGTAAACACTATTACTCAAGAACTCTCTGGTGAAAAAATTGATATTATTCCTTGGTCAGAAG
>JBAYME010000017.1:0-15934 GCA_041663725.1 Minisyncoccota bacterium
GAGTGCCAGATTTTTCCACTAATGAAACCTAGGAAAGAAGAATAAAATTTAACACTATATTAAAAAATAAAAAACCTACAAAAAGTAGGTTTTTTATAGTTATCCACATATTATCTTTTGTTTATATGTACATAGTGGTTTATAATGTATATCAAGTGGGAAGAAGTGGGAAAAGTGTTATTAATTAATTTAAATAATTTTATGCTTATTGGTGAATACATACACACAATAGATGAAAAGAATAGAGTTTCCTTGCCAGTTAAGTTTCGCAAGGAGATGGGCAAAAAAATTATAATTACACCCGGTTTAGATAATTGTTTATTTATCTTTACATTAAATGAATGGAAAAAGGTTTCAAAAAGGCTTTCTGACTCAGGTTCCGATTTATCTTTTTTGAAGGCTGATAAGAGAAGTTTTAATAGATTTATGTTTGGTCGGGCAGTGGATGTAGAAGTAGATTCAATTGGTAGAATTTTAATCCCTGATTTTTTGAAAGATTTGATTAAGCCGTTAAATAAAGTTGCAGTAATTGGTATGGGGGATAGGCTTGAAATATGGAGTGATATAGCTTGGTTGGAATATTATAAAAATACAGCATCGAAAGAGGCCGGCCAATTAGCAGAAAAGTTAGGTGATCAAAATAAATAATGATTGAACACACAGATAGCATTCATAAGACAGTTCTTTTAAATGAAACAATAGAAGGTTTAAATTTACCAGCCTCGCCTCTGTCGAGTCTAGGCGGGTCAAAAGATGAAGAATCTATAATAATTGATGGAACATTTGGTGGTGGTGGGCATTCGATAGAAGTTTTAAAAAGATATCCAAAAGCAAAAATAATTGCCATTGATCAAGATAAAGCTGTTTTCCGAAAAGCTAAAGAAAAATTTAAAGGCTTAGAAAAAAGGATTTCTTTTGTAAATATAAATTTTAAAAATATTGATGATTTAGTAAATTTAGACAGCGTAGATGGAATAATTTTAGACTTAGGCTTGAGCTCAGATCAATTAGAAAACTCTGGACGAGGATTCTCTTTTATGAAAGACGAAATACTACTTATGACGATGAAAGAAAATCCTTTACCAGAGGACCTTACTGCAAGAGATATAGTAAATAATTGGGGGGAGAAAAATATAGCCGATATTATTTATGGTTATGGTGAGGAAAAATTTAGTAGAAGTATAGCAAAGCAAATAGTAGAAGCTAGAAAAAAAAAGGAAATAAATACTACATTTGATTTAATAAATATTATAGAGAGAGCAGTACCAAATGGGCATAAGAAGGGAAAAATACATTTTGCAACAAAAACATTTCAAGCTTTGCGTATTGCTGTAAATGATGAATTAAATGTTTTAAGGAATGGGCTAGAAAAATGTTTTAAATTTTTAAAAAATGGAGGTAGGATGTCAGTTATTTCTTTTCATAGCTTAGAAGATAGAATTGTAAAAAATTTTTATAGAGATATGCAAAAAAATGGAGAAGCAAAAATAATTAATAAAAAAGTCATAACAGCAACAATAGTAGAAATAAAAAGTAATTCGAGGTCTAGGAGTGCAAAATTAAGAGTTATAGAGAAGATATAAAAATATAATGAAAACAATAGCAACAAAAATGAAAAGTTATACGGGAAATATTAATATTATGAATAATAATAATATTGAGAAACGTATTTTAAATATGATGCTTTTTATATTTTGCGCTCTTTGTTTATGTTATGTATTATTTTTAAGTAATATAGTTTTCAATATTATTGAACGTAAGGCGCTTGAAGTTAGTGTTAGAACTCTTACAAATGAAGTTGGGGGACTACAATCAGAATATTTTTCTGCATCAAATAAAGTAAATCTTAGCTTGGCAGATTCTATGGGGTTTAAGCCAGTAAATAATAAAACATATGCTGTTCGGAAATCTATTGGTAGTTTAAGATTGGTAAATAATGAATTATAGTTTTTTTTCTAGAACTAAGATTCTATCATTTTATATTTGTATTTTTGTGCTTATTCTGATGATTAAGCTTTTTTTATTACAGGTTGTACACAAGAAAGAATATAGAGAACAAGCTGACCATCAGTATGCGACTCCTTCATCAGACATATTTCAAAGAGGTAGTATTTTTTTTAGACGAAAAGACGGGCAGTTAATTTCAGGCGCAACTCAAGCCAATGGTTATAAGGTAGCAATAAATCCAAATGAAATAGATGGAGAATATGCATACGAAAAATTATATAAAATTATAGACATTGAATATAATCAATTCATAAATATATCTAATAAGAAAGGTGATCCATATGAGGAAATAGCTCATCATGTTTCCAAAGAACAAGCTGATTCTATTTCATCTTTGAAAATAAAAGGGGTTTCTATTTTTAAAGAAAAATGGCGTTTTTATCCTGGAGACAATTTAGCTTCTCATTTACTTGGTTTCGTTGCATATAAGGGTGATACGATGGCTGGACGATATGGATTAGAGAGGCAATACAATGATATTCTTGGAGTTAGTGAAAGTACACTATATGTTAATTTTTTTGCTGAAGTTTTTTCTAATATTAAAAATACATTATCTTCAAATGAAAATAAGAGTGGGGATTTAGTTACTACAATTGAACCAAATGTTCAAAATTTTCTAGAAAATAAATTAATTGAAGTAAAACAAAAATATAATATAGATTCTATTGGTGGAATAATTATGAATCCTAAGGATGGTTCTATATATGCGATGAGTATAAAACCCGATTTTAATATAAATAATTTTTCAAAAATTACAGACATGTCTGCTTTTTCAAATCCATTAGTAGAAAATGTTTTAGAGTTTGGTTCAGTTGTAAAACCATTAGTGATGGCAAGTGCATTAGATGCTGGTGTTGTGAAAAGAGATACAACATATAATGATAAAGGTATGGTTTTAATAGATAATAAAAGAGAAATTTATAATTTTGACAAAAAAGGACGTGGTCCGAATACAAGTATGCAGGATGTTTTAAACCAGTCTTTGAATACAGGTATGGTTTTTGTTTATAAAAATTTAGGTAAACAAAAAATGTATGATTATATGATGTCTTATGGCTTAAAAGAAAAAACCGGCATTGATTTACCAAATGAAACAAGTGGCTTAGTCTCTAACTTATCTTCTGGTTTAAAAAATTCTAGAGATATAGAGTACGCTAACGCTTCTTTTGGACAAGGTATTGCCATGACTCCAATAGAAGCTATTCGCGCATTAGCCTCTTTATCAAATGGTGGAAATTTAGTTGTTCCACACTTAGTAGATACTATAAAATATGAGGATGGTACAGAAAAAAAAATTACTTATAATACTATACGCACAAAAATTTCAGAGAAAACATCTGAGGAGATAACTAGTATGTTGGTTACAGTTATGGATAAGTCTTTTCAGCAAAACTCTCCAGGAATAGAGCATTTTAGTATCGCAGTAAAAACTGGAACTGCGCAAGTTGCCAATCCAAACGGTGGAGGATATTATGAAGATAGGCATAATCATTCATTTTTTGGTTATTTCCCTGCATATGATCCAAAATTTATTATTTTATTATATGCTATAAATCCAAAGGGTGTATTATATGCATCTCAAACTTGGGCCAATCCATTTTTAGATATAACAAAATTTATACTTAATTATTATGAAATTCCAACTGATAGATAAATAAATAAAATATGAAAACAACTTTTAAAAAAATTATATCTTATATTTTACAAATAGAATCACGTTTAGTTCTTTTGAAATATAAACCCAAAATTGTTGCTATTACTGGTTCTGTCGGTAAAACATCAACAAAAGATGCACTATATGCAGTTATTTCTGGAATATCCCATGTTCGTAAAAGTGAAAAAAGTTATAACAGTGAAATAGGCCTACCTCTTACAATCTTAGGATGTCCAAATGGTTGGAATAGTCCACTATTGTGGATAGGAAACGTTTTGAGGGGATTATGGCTTATAATATGGCCACATAAATACCCAAAGTGGTTGATACTTGAAGTTGGCATAGGTAAACCAAAAGATATGAAAAAAACTGCTTCATGGCTTAAAACTGATGCAGTTATCATTACTGCTATTGGAGATACTCCATCTCATATTGAATTTTTTAATTCCAGAGATCATTTAGTTGAAGAAAAAAGTAAACTTATTAAAACTTTAAAAAAAGATGGTTTATTGATATTAAATGCAGATGATGATTCTGTATTGGGAATGAAAAGTAAAACTAAAAGTCGTTTTATAACTTATGGCTTTAAAGAAGGTGCAGATGTTTTAGCATCAGGTGATAACATTTTTTATGACGATGTGACAAATGAACCAAAGGGTGTAATTTTCAGGGTTGATAAGGGTGGTAATAGTTTGCCAGTAATTATTGAAGGAGTCTTTGGTAGAAACCATGTATATGCCTCACTTGCTTCACTCGCATTTTGTTATGGTGAAAAATTAAATATGCTGGAATCTGTAAATATGTTAAAACATTATGATGTTCCACCAGGGCGTATGCATTTATTAAATGGAATTAATAACTCACTAATAATTGACGATACTTATAATTCTTCACCTTTTGCTTGTGAGTCTGGATTAAAAACATTTGGACAAATAAAAAATACTAGCCTTTCGACTGAAATCAAAACAGGTAGAAAAATCGCTGTCTTGGGAGATATGCTGGAGTTAGGACGCCACACAGAAGAATCACATAAAAATATAGGTAGAATTGCAAAAGATAATGCAGAAATTTTAGTAGTAGTTGGGCAAAGAGCTAAATCAATCAAGATAGGTGCAATAGAAGCTGGAAGGAAACAAGAAAATATTTTTGACTTTGAAAATGCTCGTGAGGCAGGTAAATTTTTGAAAACAATAGTGCAGAAAAATGATTTGTTGTTTATAAAAGGTTCTCAAGGGATGCGAATGGAACGTACAGTAGAGGCAATACTTTTAGATAAAAAAAATAAAGTTAATCTCTTGGTTCGACAGGATCCAGAGTGGATACTAAAAAAGTAAAATTTTCATTGATAATTTACATTTAAAATGATAATGTAAAGAAAAATATAAACCTTTAAAACTTAATAGACATGAAAAAACTAAATTTATCTGGTGTTTACACCGCTCTTCCTATTACATACCAAAAAGACTCTTTTTCTATTGATTGGTATTCTTATGGAAAATTAGTACAAAGACAAATAGAAGCTAATGTTGAGGGCATAGTACTAAATGGAACAACTGGAGAATCTTCAACAGCAAAAAGTAGTGAAATGGTGCACTCAATTATGTATGCAAAAAAAATTGTTCCCGATCGTTGTAAAATAATCGTTGGAACAGGTACAAGTTGCACCGAAGAAACAATAGAAAAAACTAATATGGCAGTTGATGCGGGAGCAGATGTAATTTTATTAGTTAATCCTTATTACAACAAGCCTTCTCAACGTGGATTATATTTGCACTTTAAGGCTGTTGCAGATTCTACGAGTTTACCAGTTGTTCTTTATAATATTCCAGGAAGAACTGGGGTAAATTTAGAGCCTGAAACTTTATTTAAATTAGTCAATAATACTGATAATATTATTGGCATAAAAGAAGCTTCTGGAAACTTAAAGCAAATAAGGAAAATCTGCGATTTAAAATTAGATAATTTTAAAGTTTTATCAGGAGATGATGCTTTGACTTTTCACATAATGAAGGAATTTGGCGTGAGTGGTGTTATTTCTGTCGCTAGCAATATTGTTCCCGATGAGATGGTTCAAATGGTAAATTTTCTTTTATTGGGAGAATTTGAAGAGGCTAAAAAAATTAATTTAAGATTAATGGAATTATTTACTACATTACTTACTGTTGATTCAAATCCCGTTCCACTTAAATACGCCATGTACCTTATGAGGCTTTGTAGAAATACATTAAGGTTGCCTCTGGTTCCAATAAATCATAAGGGTGGAAAAATCATTACTGACTTGTTGGAGAAAATGAAACTTGTTTAATTCGTATAAAAAATAATAAATAAAAAAGTCAGCTTTGCTGGCTTTTATTTTTTATAATTAAATTATGTTATAATATATATTATAAGAAAAATTAATTTTAAAAAAATATGTTAACTACACTTGGTTTAGGAATTATTTGTTTAGCTTGGTTTTATCAATTTTATTTAATAGTAAACAAGAAAGATAGAGCTATAAAGCCTATTTTCATCGGGGTTTATACATTGGGGGTTTTTGTTTTAGTTATAGATGGTTTGACATCTCAATCAGGTTCTATAATGTGGTTAAATTTAATTTCTTTTGTTTTGACATTTGGAATTTTACTTGTTTTATTAGGTAAAAAATAAAATATTCTAAAAATATTTATAAAAAACCGTATTTATTTGCGGTTTTTTTATTTGATATAGTATATAATATTGTATTATGCCTTATAAATTTTTTTCTAATTCATATAAAACTTGGCAGGCTATGTTTGAAGAGATTTCTTTTGCTAAAAAATCTATATATTTAGAGATGTATATTTTTCAAGATGATATTACTGATTTTAATTTTTTTAATTTATTAAAAGAAAAAGCGAAGGCTGGATTAAGGGTTAAAATAATACTAGATTCTTTTGGAAGCTCAGGTTTAAGTAAAAATTCGATTATAGAATTAAGAGAATCAGGTATAGAGTTAATTTTTTTAAGTTATTTTTTATATAGAACTCATCGTAAAATTTTAATTGTAGATGAAAAAATAGCTTTTATTGGTGGTGTAAATTTTCATAAAAATTCATTATTATGGAATGATTTGATGGTTCGTGTAAAAGGTAAATTAGTTTTTTCAATAAATAAGTCATTCGCCAGAGTTTATTTTAATTGTGGGGGAAAAGATCCATTAGTACTTTTGTATAATCAAAAAAATTTAAAAACAAAAATGAAGGATTGGCTGATTGAACATTTTCCAATTAATAATAAATTTAATTTAAAAAATATATACAAAGAACATTTATTAGGTGCAAAGAATAATATTATTCTTTGCACACCGTATTTTATGCCAAAAAGATGGCTTATTGGAGCACTACATCAAGCACATTTAAGGGGCGTCCGTGTAGAAATTCTAATACCAAAAGACACTGATCATTATTTTATTGATAGGTTGAATTATTTTTTTATAAATAAGGTTTATAAACTTGGTATTAATGTTTTTTTTGAAAATAAAATGAATCACTCTAAAATTATGATAATAGACAACAAGGAAGCAATTGTTGGCTCTAATAACTTAGATTATTTATCTTTTGAAATGAATTCAGAAGTTGGTATTTTTTTTAATAACAAAGTACCAATTAATCAAATTTTAAATGTTATCAATGGGTGGAAAAAGGAAACTACATATTTTAATAATAAAATTTATAAAATGAAATTTTTTGATTATATTTTATATCCATTCATTAGTATGTTTTTTAGAATTTTATAAATTTAAAATAAAAAAGCTGGTATTAATTAATCAATACCAGCACGAACAATATATTAAGATTTTTAATTTTTAATTTTTTTAAATTTTATAAATAAAACTAAAAAAATAATTATAAGACTTAATAAAATCTCAGTGAAACTAAAAAGGCTTCCTTTCACTGTAAATTCATTTCCTCCAACAAACTCCCCAATAAAGCATAGTGAATCTCCAAGTAAGAAAAAAAAGTAAAATATAAATGGAGTTTCATGTGGTTTTTCATTTGTGTCTCTAATTTGTGGAATAAATGAAATGGTCGAAGCAATAATTCCAACAATAATAGCTGTGTAATCACCAGCCTCTATCCAAATAAATATACATATCAGTACGATTACTGTTATTATAGTGTCCCACCATGTCCAGCTATATATTTTTTTGTAAAGAAGAACTCCAGCAGTTATAAAAGAACCAATTGCATAAAATAAAGGAAGAAATGTGCTGCTAGCCTCCATTAAGGTTGAAAATTCATTGCCATTTTTTATTGATAAAAAAGCAAGGAAAGAATCTATAACTCCAGCTAGCATCCAGGTTGTAAAATTCTGTTTCATCTCTATTTCTTCTGCTTTTTGTTTATATAGCAGATGAGCAAGTATTATGTGTGTTATCAACACGATCAATCCTGCCACAAATTGTAAAAGTACCATACTTCGTTTTTTTTGGGTCACATTTATTAAATGTGATTGTTTTTTACAATATATTACTAGATCTATATATAGTCAAGCTTTTGATAATTTTATTTTTAAATTTGATATAATATAGAAATGAAAAAAATATTAGTTACAGGGGCATTGGGGCAAATTGGTTCTGAGTTAATTCCAGAATTAAGGGAAAAATATGGTAGTGAAAATGTTATTGCTGTTGGGCACCATAAAGAACCAACAGAAGAATTTAAAAATGCGGGACCTTTTGAAAATGCTGATAGTCGAAACAAAGAAGAATTAAGATCTTTAATAGAAAAATATAACATCGATACTATTTATCATTTAGTTGGTGTTTTATCTGCTGTTGGTGAAAAAAATCCAAATCTAGCCTGGGATGTAAATATGAATAGTTTGAAGAATGTTCTAGATTTAGCAGTAGAATATAAAATTGAAAGAATGTTTTGGCCAAGTTCAATTGCTGCTTTTGGGCCAAGCACTCCATTATTAAACACTCCACAAAAAACTGTATTAGAACCGACTACGATGTATGGTGTGACTAAGGTTGCAGGAGAATTATTGTGTCAGTATTATTTTGTTAAATATGGTTTAGATGTTCGAAGTTTAAGATATCCGGGAATAATTTCATGGAAGACTCCACCAGGCGGAGGTACGACGGATTATGCTGTTGCTATATATTATGATGCAGTAGAAAAAGGAAGTTATGATTGTTTTGTAAAAGAAGATACAGTTTTACCGATGATGTATATGGATGATGCAGTCAGGGCTACGGTAGAATTAATGGAAGCTCAAAAAGAAAAGATAAATGTACGAACTGCTTACAATTTGACTGCTATAAGTTTTTCGGCCAAAGAGCTCGCAGAAAATGTATATAAATACGTAGATAATTTTAAATGTACTTTTACTCCAGATGATAGACAAAAGATAGCTGATTCATGGCCTAAAAGTATTGATGATACAAAAGCGAGAGAGGATTGGGGATGGAAGCACAATTTTGATTTAGACAAAATTTCTATCGAAATGATAAAGAATTTAAAGAAAAAATAGACAAATCTATTTTTATGTGTTAATCTGTCTATCAGTAATATGGTTTTTTGACATATATTGTCAGTTATTTGTTAATTCTCTCAAGGTTCCTTTTGCGGATTTTTGAGAGAATTAACAAATAATTATAAACAATAAAAATAAAAGAAATGGAAGAAGAAATTAACACCACATTTTTTGAATGGACAGTTGTCGTCCTAGAAAACGAAACTCCAAAAAGTATAAATAATGAAAATGAGAAACTAACTGAAGTAGAAATACTTCTTTATGGTATTCCATATAATTAACTAATTTTTTAATTTAAAAATATATTTTTATGAGGAAGAAAAAAAAGAAGGTAATTATTGTAGAAAACGATAGGTCTGTTTTTATACAGATTGCTAAAAAATTCCAAGAACATGGTTTTTCTGTCTATCCAGATAATCCAGCTGATTATTTTAAATTAAAAGCTGATGTGTTACTTAATATGAGTATAAATGCTGATAATGAAAAAAGAATTAAGGCCGGTGATGAAATTATCTATGATTTTGAAAATTTTATAGAAAAAGACAACAATGTTTATTGTATTATTGACTATAATTTATTTTTTAAAGACTCAGAAGCTAGTGGAATTTCTTTTTATGAAAAATTTATTAAAAATAAAGTAAAAATAACATTTTTTACCGTTTCACCAGATGTCGATTTTTCGGAAGTGGTAAATTTTACCAATAAAGAAAAAAAATGTTTTTTTATTTTAAAAGACAAAGAAAATAAATTTATTTTTAAAAAAATTCAGGAGCTTATATTCTAATTTCTATAAGCAAAAATCTTCAGCCATCCTCCGGGATGGTTTTTTTATTCACATTTATGTTTGACAGAAAATTTTTTTAGTTCTAAAATTTAATAGTAAATAGATTTTTGAAATACAATTTTATTGGTTACTATAGATGATAAAATTTGTCTTTTATAGTAACCAATAAATTAAATATATGAAAAAGTTTAAGAAATTTATAAAGGATTTTATAATCTTTTATTTTACTTTTTTTATTTATAAAATTAAAAAATTTTATAAAGATTGGGTAAATCTTGTTTCAGTGTCCATCTTTCTTTTTTTTCTAAGCCTAGCACTATGTTTTACTGGTGTTATGATGGATATAATAGATTATGTGCACTTAATAATAGAATTTATTTCTAATTTAATATGAAAAACCATACAATTTTATTGTGTGGTTTTTTTCTTTTATTTAATAACTAGATTTTTTTTAAAGGTTGTGTTATACTATTTTGGTGTTAAGACACAGAAACCACGTCGAAGTTTCAATCAAAATAAATAAAATAATCACATGATGACAGGAACAATCAAAACTCTCACAGATAAAGGATTTGGATTTATTGCTCGCGAAGGCGAAGCAAAGGATCTTTTCTTTCACTCCAAGGAGTTAGTTGGTGTTATGTTTGATGAACTTAAAGTTGGAGATGTAGTTTCCTTCGAAGTTATTCAGACTGAAAAAGGACCAGCTGCTACACAAGTATCAAAAGCATAATGCTTGAAAGAAGATGCCCCAAATTGTGCCTTTGGCACACGAAGGGCATTTTCTTTTTGGTTTTATAATATATATGGCAAAAGATGAAACAATTTTAAGATTTGATAAAGTGTCATTTGAACACGAAGTAAATAAGCCGCTCTTAGACGAGGTTTCTTTCCCATTACGTCGTGGATCTAAAATTACAATTATGGGTCAGAATGGTGCAGGTAAAACTACTTTATTTAGATTATTTGCTGGAACATTAAAACCTGATTCAGGCATAATTCATAGAGAAAATGGCTTAACAATAGCTACAGCTAAACAGGTGGTAGACAGAGATTCTTTAAAATTAACAGTAAGAGAATTTTTTGAAAAATGTTTTAGCAATAAGATATATGATATTGACCCACGAATTGATGAAGTTTTAGAGGTAGTAAATCTAAAAGGACATAATAAGTTACATGATAGGATTTTAAATAGTTTTTCTGGTGGACAATTAGCAAGAATATTATTGGCTTCAGCATTAATACAAGACCCAGACCTACTTCTTCTCGATGAGCCAACTAATAATTTAGACAATGATGGAATAAAGCATTTAACTAATTTTTTAATTAAATATAAGAAGACAGTAGTTGTTATTTCTCACGATGCAGATTTTCTAAATGCTTTTACTGATGGCGTCTTATATCTTGATATTTATACTCGAAAGGTTGAACAATATGTCGGTAACTATAAAAATGTTTTGAAGGACATAACACTTAGAGTAGAAAAAGAAAATATGAAGAATGCTCAATTGGCTAAAGAAATTCAAGCCAAGAAAGAGCAAGCAAATGTCTTTGCTTATAAAGGAGGAAGACTTCGTTTGGTTGCAAGAAGAATGAGAGAAAAAGCTGAAGAACTTGAAGAAGAAATGGTTGATGTAAGGAAAGAAGATAGAACAATCAAGGCTTTTACTATTCCTTGTCAGTCCGACATCAACGGTGATATTTTAACGATAAATTCATTTACAACAATGAATTTGAAAAATGGAAAAATAGTAAAACACAAAGCCAATATAAAATTAAAGAAAAATCAGCATTTGATACTAAGAGGACCAAATGGAATTGGTAAAAGTACATTACTTGAAAATTTAGCAAATGGTACAGCTGAGAATTCAAAAATATTAGATGGAATTCGAGTTGGATATTACAGACAAGATTTTTCAACTTTAAACTTCAATCATACTGTTTATGAATCATTGGCCAGTGCGATGATAGCAGGTGGTGTACCACTAAATGAAGAGCAGATGAGAGCGACAGCTGCTAGTTTTTTGATAATAGGTGAACTTATTCGTTCCAAAGTCGGTAGCCTCTCAGAGGGCCAGAAAGGTTTATTGGCATTCGCTAGATTAGTGTTAGAACGCCCTGGTCTTTTGATTCTAGATGAGCCTACTAATCATATTAATTTTAGACATATTCCAATTATTGCTGAGGCTATAAATAACTATCAAGGAGCACTCGTATTTGTTTCCCACGCACCAGAATTTGTAGAAAAGGTTCGCATAGATCAAATATTAGATTTAGAGAAATAATTTTCGAGAGTGATATTCTATATAATTTATTGTTTTAGACCTAATTTTAAGTATAAACCGGTAGTAGATTTTTCTTGCAAAAAAACTCACTACCGGGTATTATATAAGTAACATTATTATTAAACGAAATTTTTTATGGCAAAAAGAGGAACAACACTTAGTCCAAAAAATAAATCAAGACATTCTCATAAAACAAAGAAGAGACTTGAAATAAAGAGGGAAATGATAGAAAATAAAGCTACTACTAAGAGAAAAAATAGATAATTTTAAATAAATTAGACATTTTCAAGAAACTATGCTATTATACTAAAAAGGCATAGTTTTTTGATATATGGGTTTATTTAATTATTTGTTGGTTTTCTTAAGGATCTTTATGGATTTTTACGAGAATCAACAAATCCTTTTAACCTAATAATTATAATATGAAAATCACAAACAAACTACTGATTGCATTTATTGATGATCTCGAAATTTTTAATGAAAAAGATGAAGCCCTTTTTTTTGTTCAAAAATTTGATAAAGAAGAAATTTGGAACCAATATATTAAAAGAACAGATGTGAGTGGAAAGGAAATTTCTGTAATTGCAAGAAAAATCGACTGTTGGGAGACATGGGAAGTTGCATTGAAAGTTCCAGATTTTTGCGAGTATATCAAAAATCTTTTTCCCCGTAAGCTTTTCATTTATATGAAGGGGATTGCAAATCCAAATATTTGTTCTTATGTAAAAGAAAACAGAGATGATTTTAAAGAATATCTTTTAAATGAGTTGCCTGCTATTGAGGCAATAAATTATTTAAAGAAGAATAATCATCTTTGCCCAATATTTGATATTATATCGAGCAGGAAAGATTTAAAATAAATCTCTTAAAGCAGAATCTAAAAAATTCTGCTTTTTTATTTTGTATGAAAAAGTAAGTATACCATTGACAAATATATTTAATAGTTATATACTACTCCAGTAAGTTGTATTCTCATTGGTTTTATCGTGGTTAATCAAATTAAACCACCTTTATATAACGTATTATCCTCGCGATAGTCTTTATGGAAACTGAAGGGATGGTCAGTCCGTCTTACTTTAATTTTTTTAGACTGGGAAATATAAATGTATAAAGGCAATAGTAGCCAGAGCACTAGCTCGGGTAGGCCATCTTTTGGTGGTCAAAAAAAACACTCTTTTAGTAAGGTTCAACCTCGTGGTCACTTTAGTGGTCATGGTGCTAATTCGTCTAAGGGTGGTAATAATAGTTTTTCTAAAACAAGTGGAGGAAGTTTTTCTAAATCTAATGGATCAAACTTATTTAGGTCAAATGGAGGAAGTTCTTTTCGACCAAAAGGTGGAGGAATGTCTAGGGGTAATAGAGGTGGTGGTAAGCGTTTTAGTGGAACTTCTATTAGCCATTCTAAATATATCTGTAAAGCAGATCCAATAAAAGAATCAGCACCATATATTCCAGTAAATAAATTTGGAGATTTTAAAATTAATTCAGTTCTTAAGAGTAATATTTTAAAGAAGGGTTATGTTGATCCAACTCCAATTCAAGATAAGTCAATTCCATTTCTCTTAGAAGGAAGAGATGTAGTAGGAATAGCTAATACAGGGACTGGTAAGACTGCTGCTTTTTTGATTCCATTACTTGATAAAATTCTAAATAATATGCAGGAAAAAGTTTTAGTAATTGTACCAACTCGAGAGTTGGCTTTACAGATCAATAAAGAATTTTGGGATTTTCGTGGAGCCTTAAATGTTTTTTCTGTTTGTTGCGTTGGTGGCATGGGTATTTATAATCAGATTTCAGGTCTTCGTCGTTCACACAATATCGTGATTGGAACACCTGGACGCTTGAGAGATTTGGTTGATCGTAAAGCTTTACGCTTAGCTGAATTTCGTACTATTGTACTCGATGAGGCGGATAGAATGCTCGATATGGGCTTTGTTAATGATATGCGTTTTATAATGAGTAAGATGGCAGCAAATCGTCAAACCCTTTTATTTTCTGCAACAATTACTTCAGAGATTGATAAATTAATTAAAGAATTTTTAAATAATCCAGAAAAAATTTCTGTAAAAACTGGCGATACTGCTAGAAATGTAGATCAAGATATTGTTAGAGTACCACGTGGTGCTGACAAGGTTGACTCATTACATGATTTTTTATCTAAAAAAGAATTTGTAAAAGTTCTTATTTTTGGAAGAACAAAACATGGTGTAGAAAAACTTTCTAAAGATTTAATCAAAAGGGGATTCAAAGCAGAATCAATCCATGGAGATAAAAATCAATCAAAACGCCAGAGAGCACTCGATGCTTTTAGGGACGACAAGAGTCAGATTTTAGTAGCTACTGATGTTGCTGCACGAGGACTTGATATACCAAATGTAACTCATGTTATAAACTTTGATGTTCCAGCAACATATGAAGATTATATTCATCGCATAGGCAGAACTGGCCGCGCCAATCAAACAGGTATTGCCTTAACATTCGTAAATTAATTTTTTTGCATTACTATTTTCTGCTGCATTCATTTTTTTTGTGAATGTGGCAGATTTTGTTTAAAAACTCTTATGAGATATAATATAACTATTATTAAATCCTGAATTTACAAATGTTCGGGACTTCGACAAGGTCGTCGGAGTTAAATTTATAAAAAATATGAAAGGATATAAAGCAAATATAGAAAAAGATAGTTTAGAAAATGAGAATTTTCGTAAAGTTCTTTATACTTCTAAATATAGTCAATTAGTATTAATGAGTCTTTTACCTAAAGAAGAAATTGGAATGGAGGTGCACGAAGACCATGATCAATTTTTTCGTTTTGAAATTGGACAAGGTGTGGTATACATAGACGATAATCAATATGAAGTCGCTGATGGTGATGCAGTGATTGTACCTGCTGGGTCTAAGCATAATGTTGTAAATACATCTGATACAGAAAAATTAAAATTATATACAATATATTCTCCAGCTGAACATATGGATGGAGTTATAAGGTCTACTAAGGCAGAAGCAGAAGCTAGTGAGGAGCATTTTGATGGAAAGACTACTGAATAAATAAATTTTGGAAAAACAAAAATAGTGATATAATAAGCAAATGGATATAAAAGAATTAAATAAATCACAATTAATATTATTGGCTATTTTGCTAAGTTTTATTACTTCTATTGCCACAGGTATAGTGACAGTTACTTTAATGCAACAAGCTCCATCTTCAGTTATTATGCCTATAAATAGAGTAGTAAGGGAGACAGTTGAAAAAATTGTACCAGGATCCACAACAAATACTACACATACAGTTGTTGTAAAAGAAGAAGACTTAGTCGTTGATGCTATAGAAAAAAATAAATCTTCGGTTTTTTCAATAACTAAAGAATATGTTGGCTTAGATGGAATTATTTCTGAAGCTTCTTTGGGTAGGGGTTTAATCATTTCAGATGAAGGATATTTGGCTATAGATTCTATGTCAGCGTATGGAAATGAAGTTTTTTATGTAAAGAATAATATTGGAAAGTTTAAGGCAAGTTTTGTTTTATCTGATAAGTCTGGATTTTCAATTTTAAAAATAGGTGCACAACTTGATGAAAAAAATAAATTATCTTTTACCTTACCAACATTTGGAGATATAAACAAAATGAAAGCTGGTCAAAAAATAATTGTTATGGGGGATAGTATTTCTTCATTTATTTTTGATGGATCATATGATATGAA
>JBAYME010000018.1:0-15408 GCA_041663725.1 Minisyncoccota bacterium
ATTTGTGAGCGTGGATGGGATCGAACCATCGACCTCTGTCTTATCAGGACAGCGTTCTACCACTGAACTACACGCTCAAACTTAATATATTTTAGTGTACACTGAAAGCCGACGATGTGTCGGCTCCCCGACTTTTACGTCGGGGCTACACATCCAAAGAACCTATAAAATATAACAAAAAAAACTTTTATAAGCAAATAAAAAATAAAAAATAAAAAACTACCCTTGCGAGTAGTTTTTTATTTTTAACTATTTAGAGAAAAATTAATATTCTCGGCGACCACCACGGTTTCCACCGTCATAACCACCATTGCCTCCTCCATATCCACCGTTTCCACCTGTTCTTGGTGGGCGAGCTTCCATTGGACGAGCTTCATTAACTGTGAGCTTTCGTCCTTCGAATTCTTGTCCATTCAACATAGAAACAGCTTTTTGAGCTTCTTCTTCTGTTGACATTTCAACGAATCCAAATCCTTTTGAACGACCAGACATCTTGTCCATAATAATAGTTGCTGAGGTAACACCACCAGCTTGTGCGAAGAGCTCTTTTAAAGCGTCTTCTTGTGTGCTGTAAGGAAGTCCCCCTACGTATAGCTTTGTAGCCATTTTCACTTTCTCCCGTTTTTTAAAAATCGGGCAAAAACTATTTATAAAGCCTACCATCGATGGCCAGGCATAGATACTCTGATCGCTAATTAAAACAAAAGCTTTTGAGAACTACAAGAAAAATAATAGCATAAAAACACTAAAAAAACAATGCAAATATAAATCTGTGGATAAAATAAAATTTTGTAATAAAAATTTACTCCTCATCAGTGCCAGTCTCCCCAGATTCTATAGCATCTATGACTTCACTAATTCCACCATCCATTATTTTAGGCAAATTATGCCAAGATTTTTTTATACGATGATCTGTTATTCTATCTTGCGGAAAATTATAAGTACGAATTTTTTCACTCCTATCCCCTGTACCGATCTGATTTTTACGATCAGCTGAATATTTTTTTGCTTCTTTCTCTTCTTCTAAAACCTGTAATTTAGCAGATAAAATCATTAAAGCTTTTTCGCGATTTGCCAATTGACTTCGCTCAGAAGTACAACGCACATCGAGTCCTGTAGGCTTATGAATTAAACGTACTGCTGTCTCAACTTTATTTACGTTCTGTCCACCCTTACCTCCAGAACGAGAATATTCCATATCTAGGTCTGCAGGATTTATCTCAAATCTAACTTTTTTACGAATTGGTAAAATAGCAACTGATGCAGTAGAAGTATGAACTCGTCCATTTTTTTCAGTAGCTGGAATTCTTTGAACCCTATGAACACCAGTCTCATAACGCATTTTTTTATAAATATCTTTTCCTTTTATTTCAAAACTGGCTTCTTTATACCCACCTAAATCATTTTTTGATTCATAATTAGTTTTCCATTGCCATCTTTCTATCTCTGCATATCTCTCATACATATGGGCCAATTCCCAAGCGAAAAGAGCAGCTTCATCCCCTCCGGCTCCTGCACGAACTTCTAAAACAATTTCGTTAGCAAATTCCTCTTCTTCTTTTTCTTTATCTAAAATATCTTGAATCTGTTTTTCTAAAATATTTTTTTCTTCTACTATTCTTTTTAAATCTATCTCAGCCATTTCTTTCAACTCAGGGTCAGAGATCATTTCATTAACATCTTTTTCTTCATTTTGTATTCGCTCTAAAACACCAGCCAAATAACTAGTCTGATGATTTTTTTTAAGTTCTTCTAAATTTAAAGTCATAAAATGATTATACAACAAAACACCCTCTTACAGGAGGGAGTTTTGTATTAATTTATTTTTTAGCTTTAGCAGTGGCACTTAGAGCTCTACGTTTATTGAATCGATCAACACGTCCTGCTGTATCCATTATTTTTTCATTTCCAGTATAAAATGGGTGACACTTACTACATATTTCCATTTTTATTTCTGGCATAGTTGAACCAATTTCAAAAATAGCTCCACAGGCACAAGTAGCCTTTGTTTTTGTATTATATTTTGGGTGTATATCTTTTTTCATATTTAATAACATTATCACAAAAACAAATTTAAGGCAAATCAGGTAACCTTTTTTGAGAAAAAGGATTTGGATTACTTACTACTTCTTGTGATTTTAATTCATAAATATGATCAATGTCATTTTTAAAATTACCCCATCCACCACGAGCACCAAAATAACCTACACTTTTAACAGAATTATGTACTATCTCATTTTCTTTATAATTTGGATAAGCTAATGTTGTTATTTTGAGTCCCAACTTCTCTTCTAATATTTTTTTACTTTCACTTAATTCATATACCAACAAATTAGAATCTACCTTGGTCAACATTTGATGACCCTTAGTATGTGAACCTATTTCAAAATTATGAGTGGCTAAATATTTTAAATCATCCCAACTCATATATGCTTTATAATTTACATAATCTGATACTATGAAAAAAGTAGCTGGAAAATTATATTTTTCTAATATAGGCACTGCATTATCAAATTGATTTTTCCAACCATCATCAAAAGAAATAACTACTGCCCTGGAAGGCAATACCATCACATAATTTTTAAAACTATTTACATACTTTTTGAAAGTAATAGGATGATAATCATTATCTTTTAAATACTGCATTTGTTTCTCAAAATTTTCTGTTGTCACCCTATAATTCGTCTGCATTTTTGTCTCTTTTATTTTTGGAGCTGAGCCAATTGAGTGGTATACCAAAACAGGTATTTCATATTTTTTAAGATTTGAAACACTAGAAAAAGCAGAAACTTTATGTGTTAAGGTAATAAAAATTATTACTAAAAAAAAATTTAAAAAAAATTTCATTATATTAAATCAAACTAGTTACCAGTAATCAAATCAATATTTGCTTGGATTTTTGCGACTCTACCCATTACTTGCCTACCATATTCACAGGTTACACCCCTTGTACCATAATAACTACAAGCTGCCTTTATTTGAGATGAATATGTGGTATTAGCCCCCAGTTCAGCCAAAAAGGTTGAAGAAGCCATAAGTGCATCTCTTGGCTCCCATGGATCTGGATTAGAAATACCTAAATACCTTCCAGCTTTATCTTTTATACCTATCCAAGTAGATGGAATAAATTGTGCAGGACCCATAGCTCCACCATAGCCATATCCACCAATTGGGCAAGAAACTAATGTCTTATTTGGATCACGTCCTACACCTGCAGTAATAACCCTGAATGGCAATACATCACGAGTCGGCTTCATTACATTTGGAAAAGCTTTTCCACTTCTTGAGGAAACACCTGCACCAGTCTCAAAATTTGTAACATAACAACCACCAGTATCAGTTCCAAAATTAGACTCTTGTTGAATTATGGCTAAAAGAAAAGCTGATGAAACTCCGGTAAATTTCTGAGCTAGTTTTGCATATTCTAAAGCTACACCAAATGGGATAGCGGCACTATCACGAAGTTGAAAAAGAGCCGCTCTAATTTTATCTGCTTGAGCTTTTTTTTGAGCAGCTAATACCTGGTAAGATGATTCTTTGTTTTTGGAATTTGATAAAAGTTTCTTTTTTTCGGCCTCTGTTAATGCTACTTTTTTTTGAGCATTTTCTAATTCATATTTAGCATCAAGCTCTGCACTTTGTTTTGCCTCTAAATCTTTTTTTTGTACTTCTGTATCACCTTTTATACCAGTAATCTTTTCTACTGAATCTTTTACAGCTTTTTTTATAGAATCATAAGATTCTAAATCAGAATAAAAATCAGAAATACTTTCATCAGATAAAACTAAATGTAGCATGTCATGAGTATCAAATTCATTAATATTTCTAATTAATTGTCCTAGCGACTCATACTCGCTTTCTATTTTTTGAGAAAGTGAACTAATGGTACTAACTTTTTTATTTATATCATTTTTTAATTGCACAATAGCTAAGTTACGCGCTTTAATTTTTAGTTTAAGAGCTTCAATTTGAGTAGTTAACTTCTTAACTTCTGAAGCATAATTACTACTTTCTTTATTTTGACTAGCTAATTGTTTTACTAAAGATGCATATTGCGCCTCAAATTCTTTTCTTTGGTTATCGCAAAAAGTGTAATTTGCTTTAGCATAAACTGAATTAGTACAATCACCTGCAGCCAATGTAACTGTAGGTATACTAAAAAAAGAAAATATAAATAAAACAATAAAAGCTATGACTGTATTTCGTATCATAGCTTTTATTATAGCAAATTTTTTGAAATTTTTCTATTATATTATTCAGTTGCGGCAGGGGCTTCTCCTTCACCTTCTTCTTCTTTCTTACCTTTTTTCTCAACTTCAATTGCAGATAGATCAACTGGAGCAACTTCTTCTACTTCTTCTTTTTGAATAGCAATAGAAGCAACAACTTCAGTACCCTTTGTGATCATTACAACTCCTGATGGAAGAACTATGTCTGAAACTAATATCTGACTATCTACATTTTCTAATTTTGAAATATCAACAGGTAAACTGTGTGGTAAATCTTTTGGTAAAGCTTCAATTTCAACTTCATGTAATACTTTAACCAAATTACCTAAATTAGATTTAACCGCCTCAGAAACTCCAACAAATTCAAGTGCAACACCAACCTCTATCTTCTTATTCATATCGATAACAAGAAAATCAACATGTATAGGCTCATCAGAAACTGGGTCAACTTGAACATCATGAATTAAAACATCAACTTCTCCTTCTGGTGTTGAAACTTTCACAGCAGTAGATTCTCCTGCTTTTTTCCAAACTTTCTTAAATTCGATAGTAGGAATAGAAATAGACGCAGCAACCTTGCCCATACCATAATAAACAGCTGGTAATTCGCCTCCTTTTCTTAATACTTCTAAATCTTCTTTAATATCTCTAATTTTTGCTTTTAAATTTAACATAAGTAACATTATATATAAAATCCCCAAAAATGCAACAAGTTAGCTATATTTACTACTTAACAACATTAGCCTTAATCATCTTAATGATCTCAGGAAATTTACTAATTTTAAAATGACCATTTTTGCTTTTATATATAATAATTTTTGAATCTTTTAGTTTATTTCGATACTTTTCTGCATGAGCAACTGGAACACAATCATCATCTGCTGAAAACATAAGAATAGTATTCTTACAATTCTTTTCTATTAAGGAAAGATCTGATTTGAGTTTAAAACCACCAGCTAAATCTTCACCTAATACTGTATCATCGAAAGGAGGACAAATCATATATACAGATAATAATTTTTTTGGAAATTTATTCTCAGACAAATATTTAGCCAGAAAAATGCCACCCAAAGAACTACCAATTAAAATTACATTATTTCTTAAATATGGAATATATCTCTCAAACCATATTTTCCAATCTGTATACTTAGCATTATCCTGTAACGGAAAACGTGGCTTAATTATTTCAAATTTTTTACCTAATTCCTTATCTATATAATCTCCAGCCCAAGAAACTTTCCTTTCTAAACTAATATTTTTTGTTTTTAAATAATTTAAATAATCCTTTTGATTTCTAAAGGTCATCCCTCCATGAATCATTAAAATTTGTGTCTTACTTTTCATAATTATATTTTATTTAACCAAATACTAAAAATTTCTTTTAGTTGATTTAACTGTTCTGGTTCTCGAAATGTATGTCGAGCTCCCTTAATAATATGAAACTCTCTCTCTGTTCCATCTGGTAATAAATCATAAAAGTTTTTTTGTTGATATGGTGGACAACTTGTATCAAATTCTCCTACAACAAACAACACAGGCATAGTCAATCTATCTACTTTTAATTTTAAATCATGCATTAATCTTTCTTCCATATGCGACCATGGGAGTTTCATTTTTACCCATGGTTTAGAAGTACTAGTTTTATGTGTCCAACCAGTTTCTTTCCATTCCTTAATTTCTTCCGCTTTAAACTTTTCTGATGCCTCAAAACTATCTTTTCCAGAATAAACAGCAGCATATGGAAACACTCCCTTAACTTCTTGTGGAAATTCTTCTGCATACTTTGCTACAGCGAATCCGCCCAAACTATGCCCAGCTAAAATAAATGGTTCTATATACCAAGTTTGTGTCTTTGCCCAATTAATAACATCTGCTAAATCTTCATAGTGGTTTTGCATTGTGGCATTTTCATAACTACCTTCACTTTCACCAATTGAGTTTGTTGCGTCAAAGTTAATTACAATATAATTATTTTCAAAAAGTGTATCAGCTAAAATTTTAATATGCAGCTGATCCTTATAACCTCCTAATCCATGAAGCACAAAACCAAGCCCCTTAGGATTTATTGGTTTTAATATATCTCCAACTATTTTTAAACCCTTTCTATTTTTTATTTCAAATTTTTCCATATTATTTAATATTATTAAAAAGCTTCAAGCGAGCTTCGACGACTTTTTTAACAGCGTCTACTGCTGGTTGTAAAATTTTATATGGTGCTAACTCATTTGGATTATCATTTAAAGATTTTTTTAGTGCTTCATCATAAGCTATGCGAATTTCTGTATTTATATGTATGATTGAGATTCCAGCCTTAATAGCATTTGTAAAATCTTCATCAGTAATTCCAGAACCACCGTGCAATACAAGTGGAACACCAGATGCCTTACGAATTTCTTTTATTCTTTCTATATTTAATCTTGGATTACCAGTTTTGACCATTCCATGAATATTTCCAACAGAAGGCGCAAGTAAATCAATTCCAGTTTTTTCTACAAAATATTTTGCATCTTCAATTTTTGTCATTGTCTCTTCAGAAATACCTTCTGGTATGCTTTCTTTAATATTTGAGCCAGAGCCTATAAAACCAAGCTCAGCTTCAACTAAAATGTCTCTACCTGTTTCTTTTGTTATTTTATGAGCATAGTCTACGCATTCTTTGATTTTTTTTATGTTTTCTTCAAAACTCAAATTAGCTCCATCAAAAATCACTGCATCAAAACCTGCATCAATACAATCTTTTACTCTTTCAAAGCTATAATGATGATCGGCATTTAAAAAAATAGGGAAATTATTTTTTTCTCTTATACTTTTTATCATTGCTACTGCTTCATTTATACCAACAAAATCCTCTTCTCCTTCAGATAAACCAATAATCACAGGAACATTTAAGTTTTTTGCCGCTTGATAAATACCATGCAAGGCTTCTAAATTTGAAATATTAAAATGCCCGATAGCAATTCCTTTTTCATCTGCTTCTTTTATATATTCTCGTAGATTCTTCATAATTTTATTTATGTCAAAGACGGTCTTTGACACGTATATTATTTTAATAAATCC
Source organism: Minisyncoccota bacterium (assembly GCA_041663725.1). Lineage (GTDB taxonomy): Bacteria > Patescibacteriota > Minisyncoccia > Phycocordibacterales > UBA9973 > UBA9973. Next base: position 7,287 of record JBAYME010000018.1, read on the forward strand.
TTTAAAAGCTTTATTACTAATTGTGGGTTTGCACTACCCTTACTTTCTTTTATTACTTTTCCAACCAAAGACATTATTACATTTTCTTTACCAGATTTATATATTGCGACTATTTCAGGATTTTCTAAAATTATTTTTTCAACGATTCCTTTTATTGCACCTTCATCATTTTTCTGTAATAAATCTTTTTCAGTAGCAATTTTCATCGGTGATTCATCATTTACTAAAATCATAGCTAAAATATCTTTAGCCACTCTAGAAGAAATTTTATTTTCAAAAAACATGTATGCTAATTCAGCGAAATTCTTTTCCGAGGGAAGAGTTATATTTGTTTTTATTTTTCTTAATCCAATATAATCTGAAGTTATAAAATTAGAAGCCACCTTTATTTTATTTTTATCATTTAAAATATTAGCTACAATTTCAAAATAGCTACCAAGCTCAAAATCATTTATATAAACTTCTATATCCTCATCTTTAATACCAAAATCATTTTTATACCTAAGTCTTTTTTCTATTGGTAATTCAGGTAATTCTTTTTGCATCTTCTCTAGGTTAAAAGCCTCATGCAATTTCATCTTTGGCAAATCTGGATCTGGAAAATATCTATAATCATGACTGGATTCTTTTTTCCTCTGAGAAAAAGTTTTTTGTTTAGTTTCATCCCAACCACGTGTCTCTTGCATTATTTCATCTCCTTTATTATTTTCCCAAAATTCTACCATCCTATCTAGTTCAAATTTAATAGCCTTCTCTACGCTTCTAAAAGAATTTAAATTTTTAACCTCAACTTTAGTTCCTAATTTATTTCGATCAGTTGAAACTGAAATATTCGCTTCGACTCGCATTTCACCTTTTTCCATATTCGCCTCTGAAACTCCCAAATATTTTAAAATTAATTGCAATTCTTTTGCAAAAGTTGAAGCACTTTTAGCTGCTTCTTCATCAGAAACCTCAAAAGTAAATGGCTCTGTCACGAGCTCCATGAGTGGTACGCCTGCTCGATTGAAATCTATCAAAGAGTAATCACCACGATCATGTTTATTATTTGCAGTATCTTCTTCAAGATGAACACGAGTCACATCAAAAAAGCTCAAGTGACCACCAGAAACAATTGGATATTTATATTGAGAAATCTGATAGCCTTTCGGAATATCTGGGTAAAAATAATTTTTACGATCAAATTCAGAAAAATCAGCAATTTTACCACCGATAGCTAACCCTACTTTTATTACATTTTCAATAGCTTTTTTATTTGCAACTGGCAGTGTTCCAGGATGTGCCATACATACAGGACAAATATTAACATTCGGATTTTCTTCATCAGGATTATTTAAACAACCACAAAACATCTTTGTTTGTGTCTTTAATTCTGCATGTATTTCAAGTCCTATTGTCGGATAGTATTTATTAGACATAAAATAATATTAACATATTTAAATATATTTAAAAATTACTATTCCTTAATTTCAGCTTCTATGTGTATGGCTTCTTGTTCACCTTCAAAGGGTGAAGGATTTTCCTCTGTACTTCTGCTAAATGCGGATCTACCCTTATTGGAAAAAATCTTTTTAGCCTTAAAGAGCATAAAAATTAAAAATAAAATTGCGATAAAAAATGGTAAAAGTGCAATCCAAAATATAAATTTAAAAAGTATATATGGACCACCTAAAAAATGAGTAAAACCCAAAAGCCAAATTATGAGCATGCTTATAAATGAGCCTGAAATTTTCATTTTATTTTTTCTTTAAAATCTTTGCTAATGCGTCTCCAAAATTCTTTACTGACTTGTCGTCATATAAAGAAATAGTAAATACTTTGGCTCCTAATTTTTTGAACTTATCTTTTTGCTTTTCTATGATTTTTATATCGTCTAAAACATCTGTCTTTGTTAAAATTATTATTTCTTCTTTATTAGACAATCCATCCTCTCCTAGATTATTTTTTTTATCATATTTTTCCAATTCTTTTCTTATTTCTTTATATTTTTTGATCATACCAAGGGCACCATCTGATAGATTTTCAAAAGAAACTAAATGTGCAATCATTTTAGTTCTTTTTATGTGTTTTAAAAACTTAATTCCGAGACCTTTACCTTCTGAGGCACCTTCGATAACACCTGGAATATCTGCAATTATATAACCATAAAAATCACCTAAATTTGGATCAAGTGTTGTAAAAGCATAATCTCCTATCTTAGCAGCAGCATTTGTTAAGCTATTCAAAAGTGAAGATTTTCCAGCATTTGGAAGCCCAACTAGGCCGATATCAGCAAAAATCTCAAGCTCTATTATAAAATCACCCTTTTCTCCTTCTTCTCCTGGATTAGATTCAAAAGGGGTAGTATTTGTAGATTTTTTAAAATGCTCATTACCAAAACCACCATAACCGCCTTTTAATAATAAAACTTTTTGACCCTCTTCTAATAATTGCCATTCTTCATCAGTTGATAGATTTTTAATTTTTGAACCAATAGGCAACTCTAAAAAAAATTCTTTACCATTTTTTCCATGAAGACTTTTACCACCACCATCTTCACCACTTTCAGCCTCAAATTCTTTTTTAGCTTTATATTTTGAAAGAATATTTAAATCTCGCACAGCTACAGCATAGAAATCTCCACCACGTCCACCATCACCTCCAGCAGGTCCACCTTTTGGCACGAACTTTTCTTGGCGCCAACGAACAACGCCGTCTCCACCACGTCCTGCTTCTGCATGTATTTTTATTTCATCTATAAAAGCCATAATAATAGGCTCTAGGCCACTAGGCTCTAGGGCTTTTAGTATAATAGCATCTTTTAAGCCTCTAATGCTAATTCTGCTAATTTAATTGCTCCTTCTTTGCTTTTTGCACTAGCTAGAAAGAGTCCACGATGACAAAAGACAGCGTCATCTACTCCTGAAATTTTTTGAAATTCTTCACCAGTTAATCCCGCCCATTCTTGCGGAAAATCCTTTTTAGCGACAAAACCACTAATTTCCTTTCTTATTGTTACAATTCCCCATCCTTCCTCGTCTCCAAAAATAGCAAAAAGTGGTTCAGTAAAATTTTGTAAAGCATCCCAAATGTCATATCTTGAAACTTTTGGTGCATCAATGACAACCAATCTTTTGTCTTCACTATTTTCATAAAAATTTTGAATAATTTTTACTACTTCAATTTGGTCACTATTTTTTTTAATTTCTCTAGATAAAATTTCTTTTGACCAGACAACTGCTTTTAAAAATTGAGAATCTTTATCTAAATTTTCTAGCGATGATGGACGAAAAATGGATAAAACATCTTGTACGCCATATGGAAAAATTTCATGCTTTTTTTCAACTAAACTAAAACCATTATCTCCAGCATCAATTGGTGCTACTAATTTATTATCGATAATTTGTGCGAGCTCCTTTGATTCACAAATCTCTTCGCCAAATTTTTTCCAAACTAAACCAAAAGATGAATACTCTATACCATTATCTCTCTTCCCTGCTCCACCTTTCTGATGATGATCAAAACGATTTGTTTCTATGTCATAAATACCACCTACATCAAAAACATAATCTGCTTTTTTAATTATTTCTTCGTCACGGGTTCGTATAAATTTAAATCTTTGTTTCTTTTTTTCAAATAATATTGAAAAAGCTGCAGCAGAAAATAAATCATCTGAATGAAAAGAGCCGTTATGTGTTACTAAAATTTTCCTTTTTTTAAAAATCATATAATTCTTCGAATACTTCATATAGCCAACCAACTAATTTGTCTAATATAATATAACCTATTATTAAAAGAATAATTATTAATGTAAATTTTCCTATCTCTCTACTTATATTTAGTGCTGTATAACTAAAAAAGTATCCTATTACCATTAACAATGGAGCCCATATAATAGTAGAAGAAATCTCTGCCCTTAGATACTTTTTAAAATCTATATTCATATACCCAGAAAAAATAATAACCATATGATTGACTCCCATTATAAATTTTGAAATAAAGATAGACCAGAATGGTTTTTGATTGAAATTTGGCATCATAATAAAAACTCTTTTTTCAATAAATTTTAAAAACTTATTTTCATGCCATTTTTTATGTATTAATTGTCCAATATAATAACCTAAAAAGGTTTTAGATAAACCACCAAAATAAATAAAAACTAAAGCAAAACCGAAATCCAATGCTCCCAAATGAGCCAAAATACCAGCAGTAATTAATATTAACTCACCCTCAAAGATCAAACCCACAAAAATAATTAAATAGGCCCATACTTGATGATGCTCCACTAAATTTGTTAAGAGTTGAACTGTGTGCATTAAAATATCAAAATTTTATTAATAATAGTCATTTTTTTAGTCAGAAATTCAATATAAATAAATAAATTTAAAATAATGAATCTACTACTTCCTTTACCATATTTCCATCTGCTTTGCCTTTCAAGTCTTTCATCACAGATGACATCAACATACCTTTCTTTGTTGCATCAGTTATTCCCAATTCTTCTTTTTTAGATTTAACTATATTTTGAACCTCATTCTTATCCATTAATTTAGGTAAAAATGTCTCCAAAATTGCCAACTGTGCACTTTCTTCTTTTACTAGATCATCCCTATTACCTTTAGTGAATTGTTCAATCGAATCTTTCCTCTGCTTTGCCATTCTAGTTATTACAGAAATAGCTTCTTCGTCAGACAATAATTCAGTTGGCTTTCTGTTTTTAGAAACTAATTCATTGGTAAAAGCTGCAGACATTCCTCGGTATGTTTCCAAGGAAACTGTATCTTTCGCCATCATTGACTCTTTTATTTTATTTTTTATTTGTTCATGTAACATATTTTTTAAATTAAGATTAAATAATTATAAAAATTTTGAATTTTAATAATTATGATATATATAATAACAAAAATATGTTAAAATAGCACTACATATGAATACAAAAAAAATTATATTTTTTGATACGGAAACCACCGGCAACACTGAAAAGGATTTTCTATGCCAAATTGCTTATAAAGTAAATGACGAAAGTTTTGTCGGATTTTATAGACCACCAATAAAAATTCCGCCAGAAGCATCAGCTGTGCACCATATAACAAACAAAAGGCTAGAAAATGAAATACCATTCAATGGCAGCTCTGACCAGGCAAAGATCAAAGAACTTTTTGAAGACAAAGATTCAATTGTTGTGGCTCATAATGTTCAATTTGATTTAATGATTATTAAAAAAGAAAATATTGAACCAAAAAACTATATTTGTACTCTGCGCCTAGCTCGATACCTAGACCCAGAGGGTAAAATTGAAAAATATAATTTACAATATTTACGTTACTTACTAGACCTAGACGTAGAAGCTACTGCCCATGATGCACTGGGAGATGTTTTAGTATTAGAAAAACTCTTTGACCGTTTAAAGACCCGCCTGCAACAGCTATGCTGTAAGCATTGCGGGGAGGAAAAAATATATGGTGCAGAGCATATATCTGATGATGAAATATTAGAGAAAATGATAGAGATTTCCTCACACCCATCGCTTCTTCATTCAATTTCTTTTGGTAAACATATAGGCAAAAAAATAGAAGAAATAGCCAAAATAGATCGAGGGTATTTAGAATGGCTATTAAAACAAAAATTAGAAAGTGATCAAATTGATGAAGATTGGATATATACTTTAAAGTATTACTTGGGTAAATAAAGAAAAAAAGTTAAAATAAAAAGATGCAAAATATTATTTGGATTATTGTCGGAATTATAGGAGGAGGACTTTTTATGTTTTTTTTGGCTTATTTTTTATTTTCTAAAAAAAGTGAATCTAGTGAAAAAAACGATACTGGTCTAAATTTAATCTTACAACAACTAAACGAGCTCTCTCGAACAGTAGATAGTAAAATTGGTGAATCACACAAACAAATGAACGAGAGTCTAAAGTTTCATTCCACTGAATCAAATAAGATAATAAGAGATGTAACTGAAAAATTAACTAGACTAGATGAGACAAACAAACAAGTCATATCTTTCACTGACCAATTGCAAAGTTTGCAGGATATTTTAAAAAATCCGAAACAACGTGGAATTTTAGGTGAATATTACTTAGAAACAGTTTTAAAGAATGTATTACCACCTGGCTCTTATCAAATGCAATATGCTTTTCCAGATGGCAACATCGTAGATGCAGTTGTTTTTGTTAAAGACAAAATAATTCCAATTGATTCAAAGTTTTCTTTAGAAAATTACAATAGGGTTATAGAAGAAACAAATCCTGCTGAAAAGAAAAAATTAGAAACAATCTTTGTAAATGATTTGAAAAATCGTATTACTGAAACTTCTAAATATATACAACCATCTCAAGGTACTACAGAATTTGCTTTTATGTTTATTCCACATGAAGCAATATACTATGATTTACTTATAAATAAGGTGGGGTCTATAGACGAAAGTGCTGAAAACTTAATTCAAAGGGCAGCTGGAAAGTATAAAGTTATCATTACATCCCCTACTTCTTTCTTGGCCTATCTGCAAACAGTTTTACAAGGACTAAAAGCAATGCAAATCGAAGAATCAGCAAAAGAGATAATTAAAAAAGTAGAAGACCTGGGTAAGCATCTAAAATCTTATGATGAATATCACTCTAAACTTGGTAGTGCATTAAATACTGTTGTAAATCATTACAATACTTCAAATAAAGAATTAAAAAAAATAGACAAAGATGTACTTCGCATATCTGGTACTTCACCAGAATTTTCCACTATTCAAATAGAAAAACCAAAAATTGAGGATTGACAATAACCTTCTTTACATCTACAATAAAAAAAGATTTTAAATATAGTACAAATAAAACTAAAAACTTTTTATTATGGAAGAAACAATCCAATCAAGTGCTGCTTACTCTCCAGAAGAGTTAAGTGAATTTCACTCAATCATTAAAAGAAAATTAGAAAAAGTAAAGATAAATTTAGACTACTTTTCAAGCTTAACTAATTCTGAAGAAAGTGGAACACATGACACTTCTCGTTCTTTTAAAGGAATAACGGAAGAGGCGAGAGAATTATCAACAAAAGATAGTAATCTTGATCGTTTAATAGAAACGAGAAAGATGATAGTCTTGTTAGAAAATTCCTTAATTCGTGTAAAACAAAAAACCTATGGGATATGTTTTGTAACAGGAAAAAAGATCCCTAAACAGCGTTTAATTGCTGTTCCGGAGGCGACAACCTCGATAGAAGGACAACGAATATTAGAACAAAGAGAAGGCAAATAAAAGCCTAATCTAAAAATAAAAAAAACGTGCTTTATATTATAATAATGCACGTTTTTTATTTTATTGAAAATTTATCTCTAATTTTTATTTAGGACGTAAACTAGGATAAACACTGATAAGTCATTGTAAAAGTATGACTTCTTTTTAAACTCAATGGCGTTATTGAATAAGTTAAGACCAGATGCCAGTAATAATTTTATTTCAGAGGTTTTCTTTGCATTACTATAGGCATCATCCATTGACGGACCATATCCCAATGCAACTACCCTAAAAAAATCTTTATCACTTGTATATTCAGCTTCTAATTTAAGGAAGGTCTCGTACAAAGCTTCATATCTTGAGCTTCTGTGTTTTTTCAAGAATAAAACCTCTTCTTCTGTTCTGTTGTTTTTGTTCTCTTTCTGAGAATAAGCTATTGCAGTTACTGCAATCAATACAATTAAAATTACTGTTTTTTTCATTTTTTCTGGTTTTAAAAATTAATATATATTTATTTAGGTCGCATAAATTTCCATAAAGAAACTAATGCGACTAAACAAATAATTAACTAAAAATTTTGTCAAAAAACTATATAGCTCATTGTAAGATAACATATAAAAATGAATCTGTCCAATCTTCTAAAAATATAATCTAACGTCTATAAAAAATACCTTTTGATTTTTAAGTAAAAAATGATATATTTACAAATAGAAATATATTGGCCTCATCGTCTAGTGGTTAGGACAGCGGGTTCTCAATCCGCTAACCGGAGTTCGACTCTCCGTGAGGTCACCAAATACAAAAGAGTCCACTGCTGGACTCTTTTGTATTTGGTGACGACCGCAGTGCTGTTTTGTCAGCAGACAAAACCACGAGGGGCGGGCTGCGAAAATTTGGAGCGACGGCGAGAAA
>JBAYME010000019.1:0-14774 GCA_041663725.1 Minisyncoccota bacterium
AAAAAGGGGACAAGGTTTCCTTTGATAAGGTTCTTTTAGTTGATGATGGAAAAGATACCACAATTGGTACACCTTATATTACTGGAGCAAAAGTTGATGCTGAAATTATTGAAATAGGAAGAGCTCGTAAGATTCTCGTAGTAAAGTATAAACAAAAATCACGTTATTTGCGTCGCAATGGACACCGTCAGCCATATTTTAAAGTAAAAATACTTTCCATAAATTAAAAAAAATCTCTCAACCGAATGGTAAAGAGATTTTTTTAATTTAATAAACTAAGAAGATGTTTTTTGATTAAATTCATCTCTGTAAATAGAAATAAGAGTATCAAGTAAGCTTACAAGTAGTGGACCTACTAAGACTCCAATTGGACCCAAAAGTACAATACCACCAAGTACTGAAAAAAGAATTAACAAAGGTGGTATCTTTATTCTTTTTCCTACAATGATTGGGCTTAGTAAATTATCTATCATTCCTACCATTATTACTGACCAAATTAAAAGTCCAATAGCTGGAATTAAGTGACCAGTAGCAAAAAGAAAAATGATTGCTGGAACAGTTACTAGTGCCGTTCCAAAAGTAGGAAGCAGGGATGTAATACCAGCTGTTATTCCCCAAAGAGTTGGATTTGGTACGCCAAAAATAATAAAACCAATAGATACCAAAATTCCTTGAATTAGAGCAATTAAAAGATATCCTTTTACAATTTCATTTATTGATTGAGAGAGCCTATTTAATATTTTTTTGTCATCTTTGTCTGAAATTGGGCTTAACCTTATTAATGCATTTTGCCACCTAGTTCCATCTTTAAGAAAATAGAAGATACTAAAAATAATTAAAATAAATGAAACAATTGCAGACATTGTCACGTTAAATATATTTCCAATATTACTAAATAGAAATGAAATTAAATTAGAGATTTTTTGATTTATATCAAAATTTATACCATGAGGTAAAATATTTATGATTTTATCATTTATTGAATTAATAAATGGTATTGTTGATCCACTATTTACAACATAATTATAAACATTTTGAGTTTCATTAAATACTAATGTACTAATAAGAAAAAGTGGTCCACAAAATATTATTATAAAAAAGATTACAGTCAAAAATGATGAAAGCCATTCAGGTAATTTTATTTTGATAAACCATTTATAAAGTGGATATAATACTACTGAAATACAGGCCCCGAGAACTAGTACGATCCAAAAAGGACGAAAGATAAAAAATGCAAAAATAAATACAGCTAACAATAGCCCAAAGAAAAAATACTTCTCAATTGTTTTTGTTTCCATGCTAATAATTATATCATTTTTTAAAATTTTTAGTAATATATTTAAAAAAACATGTTATAATATTAAAATATGGTTTTATTCATTAATTTAAAATATATGAAAAAAATATTAACATTTTTAATTATTAGTGGGTTTTTTTTAACACTTTGTTTTATTCCTAGTTATTATGTTTCTGCTAGTGGAAATATATCTCCATTGAGAATTGGATCAATAAATAATAAAGATTTTGACCCAGTTTTAGCCTACCCTGAATGGATTGCTGTTTCAGGTAATTATGCAATTATTGGTTCTAATATAAGTAATGCTATTTCTATTTTAGATATTTCTGATCCCGATAATTTAGTTCAAGTCGGTTCTCTTTTTCATGGAGATGGAGGTGCTCAATTGAGAGCCCCTACAGCTATAGCTATTTCAGGTAATTATGCTTACATTACTTCCGCTGATGAATTAAATGAGGGTAATATTTTAGAAATAGTTGATATTTCTGATCCTACTGACCCAAGTCACGCAGGTTCTTTAGTCTTTCCAATTAATGAATATGGTCCTTACGGTATTTTTGTTTCTGGTAATTATGTATACCTTCCTGTCTATGGTGCAAATTGTTTAAAAATCATTGATGTTTCAGATCCAACTAATCCTTTTGAGATTGGAAGAATTAATCACGGAGATGGTGGTGCCAACTTAAATAGACCTTATTCTGTATATGTTGTTGGTAATTATGCTTATGTTGCTAATTACACTGGTGATTCTTTAGAGATAATAAATATATTAGATCCAGCAAATCCAGTACATTCGGGTTTAATTAAAAACGGAGATGGTGGAGCTAAGCTAGATGGCGCTTCTGGTGTTTCTGTTGTTGGTAATTACGCTTATGTTTTTTCTTTTAATAGTAAGGCAATGGAAATAGTAGATATATCAGACCCAACTAATCCAACACATATTAGTTCAATTTCTAATGGTGTAGGTGGTGTTAGTGCTAATGGTTTTGAAATTTATGTTTCAAGTAATTATGCTTATCTTTCAAGTTACTATGATAATACATTAGAAATAATTAATATATCAGATCCAGTAAATCCAGTGCACAGTGGTTCTATTTCTGATGGAGATGGTGGAATAGCCTTAAATCACCCTAGGGGGATTGCTCTTTCTGGTACAAATATATTTATAATTGCTACAGCAAGTAATGCTATTAATGTTATAGATGTTTCAGACCCTACCGATCCTACTTATAAAAGTTCTTTAATTCCTAGCGTACATTTAGGCTCACCTAATAAAATAAAAATATTAAATGATACCTATGCTTATGTTTTGTCTATCAACAGTAATGCCCTACAAGTTATTAATATTTCTGATTTAAGCAATCCAACACCTGAGGGTTTTTTATTATATCGTTTCGGTTCAGCTCAGTTAAATAGTCCTTTTGATATTGCTTTTAATGGTAATTTTGCATATATTGTTGGTACTAATCAAAATTCTAATTCTGGTAATTTAATTACTATTGATGTTTCAGATCCAGCTAATCCAGTTCACCTTAGTTCTAGCATCGGAGCCCCTTTTTCTACTGGGGCATATGGTATTGAAATATCAGGTGATTATGCTTTTATTACAGCTTATGGTAGTGATCTTTTGGAAATTGTAGATATAGCCACTGACCCAGCTAATCCCTCACACATAGCTTCTTTGTCAAATGGTGACGGTGGAGCCTTAATTGATGGACCTCGCGGTATTTATATTTCAGGTAATTATGCTTATATTGCTTCTAGTCTTAGTGATGCTTTAGAAATAGTAGATATTTCTGATCCATCTAATCCAACACATAGTGGTTCTATCTCTCATGGAGACGGCGGAGCTAAACTAGATGGTCCAAGAATGGTTTTAGTTAATGATAATTATGCTTATGTTTCTTCTTGGGATGGAGATTCTATTGAAATTATAGATATATCCAACCCAACTGCTCCTATTCATGTTGGTTCCATAGATAACATAGAAATTAATTCAGAGATTGTTCTAAATCCATTTGATATGCATATTTCTGACGGCTATCTTTATGTGAGCTATAGCGGATTAACAAATACTTTTTACATGGAAAATGGGGGATTAGTAATCATTGATGTTTCAGATCCAACTAATCCTGTGTATGTTGATTCAGTTATGGATGGTGATGGGGGTGCATTATTAAATGGATCTAGGGGATTTGATACTATTGGAGATTATATTTTAACAGCTAATGTTTCACCGACATCTAACTCAATAGAAATATTTAGAATTAAAGATAGTGTCATGCCAGTTATTACCATGAATGAATCTTCTACTTTGGAAATAACAAAAGGTAGTTCTTATGCTGACTCAGGTGCCACTGCTTTAGATGATGTTGACGGTGACTTAACTAGTAGTATTGTGGTGGTAAATAATGTAGACACAGATGTTCTTGGAACCTATACAGTTACTTATAATGTTGATGATCTTTCAGACAATCATGCTACTGAAGTTGTAAGAACTGTAAATGTAGTTAAAAATCATGTTTCTAGTGGAAGTATTCTTTATGGTTGTAAGGATATAAATGCTATTAATTATAATGCTTTTAGCTCTAGTAAGCCTGAATTATGTAAATACAATCAAGTAGATAATAATACTACTATTGTTGAAATTACCTCTAAGTCAACAGAACAAATTATAGAAGGTAATGAATGTTCAAATAAATTAATTATTACAGATAATCTAAAACAAGGTGATCGTAATGGAAAATATAGTAATTATAATAAAAGTATAGTAAATCAAGTAGATATTTTACAAAATCATATTAATAGAATTTTATCAGGTTCATATAAAGAAGCAGCTGGTCCGGTAGATGGAATATTCGGACCATTGACAAAAATAGGGGTAGAGAGATTACAGACATACCTTAATATTATTTTAAAACCAAGTCCACTATTAGTAGTTGATGGTATTGTTGGTCCAAATACTAAATTCGCTATAAATAATTCTTGTGGACAATAATATTATTGCCTATTTTTGAGGGCATTTTTGAGAGTATCATTGTCTGAGTATTCGAGCTCTGTGCCAGTAGAGAGACCACGTCCAAGAGATGAAATTTTTATATTTAAACTATCTGTTAGTTCTTTTATTTGAGCGCGTATATATGAATCAGTATGATCACCCTGTGGGCTTAGTGAAAAAGCTAAAATTATTTCAGTTAAGCCATTTTTATTTTTTTCATCTTTTGCTGATATTTTTTCCAGGAGTTCTTTAATTCTAACCCTAGAATTGGTATTTTTTTCAACAATTGGAACAAGGCCACCTAAAATAAAATATTTTCCATGGTAGATATTACTTTTTTGTATACTTTCTAGGTCAGAATCTTTTTCTATAATCATTAGGAGGGAATTATCAATATTTGGATTGGAACATATTTCACAAAGATTATTTTTATTTAGATTTTGCTTAGGTGAAAGAAAAAACTTAAAACATTCTTTACATTGTGAGACTTCTTTTTTCAATTCTAAAACTAATAGAGATAAATTTTTAGCGTAGCTGGGATTTTTATACATTAAAAAATATACAAAACGTTTTGCTTGTCTTTCACCAATTCCTGGAAATTCTTTAAAAATTTCGGTAAGTTTTTCTATTGTGTCCATTTTTAAAACTCATCTAATTCGCTACTAATTTTTGATGCAGAAAATTCACTCAAGCTGCTTTTTTCCATATTTAGGAAAGTTGTTGTTTTTTCATCAAAATATAAATCAACTTTTCCAGTTGGTCCATTTCTATGTTTCTCAATTAAAATTTCAGCAATATTTGTTTTTTCAGATTCATCTTTACCTTTATCCTCTCTATGAATAAACATAACTACATCAGCATCTTGCTCTATAGAACCAGAATCACGTAGGTCTGAAAGACGAGGCTTGCCACCGCGAGATTCGACAGCACGAGAAAGCTGTGAGAGGGCGAGAACTGGTACATCTAATTCTTTTGCTAGGCTCTTTAAAGACCTTGAAATTTCAGTTACTTGATTTACCATTGAGTCGTAGTTCTTAGAAGTAGTCATAAGCTGTAAATAGTCAACAACAATCAAATCTAAGCCTTTTTCAGCCTTTAGGCGACGGGATACGGCCTTCATCCGAACAATAGAATTTCCTGGTTGATCATCAATATATATTTTTGCTTTAGATAATTTATCCAGTGAATCTCTAAGTTGTGAAAATTCTTTATCAGCACTTAATCTTCCAGTACGTAAGCTCCAGGCATTCACACGAGACTCTGCTGAAAGCATTCTATCTACTAATTGTTGTGATGACATTTCAAGTGAAAAAATACCAACTGATTTATTGTGAACAGTCGCAGACATACGAGCTATGTCTAATGCTAAGGTTGTTTTACCTACAGATGGTCTAGCTGCTAGAATAATTAGATCAGATTTTTGTAAGCCAGAAAGTATATTATCTAAATCTTTAAAACCAGTCGGCAAGCCACGTAGTCCATCTTTATGTTCGTGTAATTTTTCTAAACGCTCCCATGCTTCTGGTAATTCATCTTTTATACTTGTGAATTTTTGTCCCTTTGGTGAAGAAACAACACTAAATATTTTTTTCTCTGCCAAATCTAAAATATCGTCCATGTGGTCGTCGCCCTCTTCAAATGCTAATTCAGAAACATAATCAGCTGCGTCAATTAGACTTCTTAAAACATATTTTTTTTGTACAATTTCTCCATAATGTTTAACATTGGTGGAAGAGGGAACTATATTAGTTAATTCTACTAGGTATTGATTTCCACCTATTGCATCTAGTAATTTTTGTTCTTTTAATTTTGTTGAAAGAGAGAGCATGTCAATAGGTTCGTTTTTCACAGCAAGATCTTGCATTGCTCGAAAGATTATTTTATGTTTTTCAACATAAAAAGAATCTGGATTTATTACATCTTCTATTTCATTCATTGCATCCTTTCGGAGCATTATAGAGCCAAGTACTGCTTTTTCTGAATCAATACTTTGTGGCGGAATACGAATTTCATTTTTTCTATTTTTTACCATGGTGTTATTCTAGCATAGTAAAAAAATAGTCAAAATCTAGAAGTTAGCAAAACTGTTATTAAAATGTGGATATATGTAGTGGTGGATTTAGTCCTTATCTTTTGCTAAAATATAAGGATGGAAAATCAAAAAAAAATAGTATTAACAGGAGATAGACCAACTGGTAGATTACATTTAGGGCATTATGTTGGTTCTATTCAAAATAGATTAAAACTTCAAGATGAAGCCGATAAGTCTTTTTATATGATAGCCGATATTCAAGCTCTTACTGATAATGCAGATAATCCAGAAAAAGTTAGAAATAATGTTCTAGAAGTTGCATTAGATAATTTAGCTTGTGGTCTTGATCCTAAAAAAACCATAATGTTTATTCAATCAGAAATTTCAGAGATTGCTGAATTAACTGTTTTATTTTTAAATTTAGTAACTCTTGCACGTTTAAAGAGGAATCCTACGGTAAAAAGTGAGATGAAGCAAAAAGGTTATGGTGAAGATGTGCCGGCTGGATTTTTAGCATATCCAGTTTCTCAGGCTGCTGATATACTTTTTGCTAAATCAAATTTAATTCCGGTTGGCGAAGATCAATTACCTGTTATTGAACAAGTAAATGAAATCGTAGATAGTTTCAATCGTTTATATGGAAAAACATTTGATCGTGTAAAACATTTAGTAGGCGACACACCAAGGCTAGTAGGTACTGATGGAGGTTCCAAGATGGGTAAATCATTAGATAATGGAATTTATCTTTCTGATAGTTATGAAATTATTTCCAAAAAAGTTATGAATATGTACACTGATCCAGGCCACATTCACGTAGAAGATCCAGGTAAAGTAGAAGGTAATGTTGTATTTATATATTTAGATATTTTTGATGAAAATAAAGATGAAGTTGCTGATCTAAAAAAACAATATGAAAAAGGAGGATTAGGAGATGTAGTAATAAAAAAGAGATTGATTGAGGTTTTGGAAAAAATAATAAAACCAATTCGGGAGAAGAGAGAAGAATTATCTAAAAATCCTGAAAAAATTATGAAGATCCTAGAAGATGGAACAGAGCAAGCTCGCAGTGTTGCTAGTGCAACAATGCTCGAAGTTCGTAAAGCTATAAAGATTGACTATTTTTAAAAAATTATCTTCAACTTTATTGTATTTGACATATTGTCATTTTTTTTGTATTATATTTATAAATAAAGTTTGTAACTTTACAAGAATAAATAAAAGTAATAATTTTAAAATTTTTTTTTATGGAAAATTTAATCAATCCTTACCCAATCAAAATGTTTGTATTTGGAAATGACACAAATCTTGGAAATAAAATAGCTAGCTATTTACAAACAACACCGGCAGAATATGAAATTGTTGTATTTCCTGATATGGAAAGAATTCCACATCAAACAGAAACAGTTCGTGGTTTAGATGTTTTCATTATTTTAACTAGTCAAAATGGTGAAGAAATCGACAAGTGGCTTATTGATTATTTGCGTTTTATTTATGCAATAAAAAGTGGTAGTCCTCATCGTATAACTGTGGTTCTTCCAAAATCTGTTCACCAGAGAGCTGATGTAAAAAATTACAAATTACGTCAACCAAGATTGACAAGTTTTTATCCAGATTTAATGAAAACTGCTGGAGCTGATTATATTATTACATGCAAATTACATAATCCAGCTAGCTGTACTATGAACCCGCCAATGGATAATACAGATACTACTTTTCTAATTGTTGATAAGATAATAGAAAATTTCCCTGATTTATCAAAAATAATTATTGCTGCTACTGATTTGAGTGGAGGAAAATATTTTTCACGAAAAGTTTCAAACAAATTGCAGGTTCCATTAATTATCACAGATAAAGAAAGAAATCCAATCACAAATGAAAGTAGTGCTATAAAAGTTTATTCTTATGGTGAGATTTCTGAGGAAAGAACAAAGGTTGTTTTTATTGATGATATAATTAGTACATTTGGAAGTATGTCTGATGCCGCTGATGCTTTAAAAGAAAAATTTTCTTTTATTACAGATTTTTACGCAGCAGCTACACATGCAGATTTTACTAAAAAAACTTGTGAAAATATTATTAAATCTAAATTTAAGGAAGTTTGGATTACAGACACAGTTCCAGTAAAGCAAGCATATTTAGAAGAAATAAAAGAAAACGGCAAAGAAGTTGTTGTCATTTCTGTGGCAAAATTATTAGCTAAAGTGATTGACAATGTTCACAATGGCCGTCAAATCTCCCTTTTGTGGGAGTAGTTTAGTAAATCAAAAAGAGGATTTTAAATAAAATCCTCTTTTTTTATTACCAATTTTATGATATATTTTAAGAACCTGTCCCGTTAGAAATTCTACGAGATTGGGATAAGGTTGATTTATAAAAATTAAAATTTCTAATGGGATGAAAAATAGAATTTATATTAAAGATTTAAAAGAGAATGAAGGAAAAGAGATTATTATTGCCGGCTGGGTCAATGTACGTCGTGATCAGGGTAAAATGGTTTTTTTTGATATGCGGGATATGACTGGTATGGTACAATGTATTACTTTACCTTCACACACAGAGGCTATTTTAAAAGCAAAAGAAATCCGACCTGAGTGGGTCCTAAAAGTTACTGGATTAGTAAACAAACGTCCTTCAAAAGATATAAAAATCGATATACTAAATGGAGATATAGAATTAGAGGTTTTAAATATTGAAGTATTGAGTAAAGCTGAGGAATTGCCATTCGATATGTCTCTTGAAGGATATAATTTAGAATTGGTTACAGAATTAGACAATAGAGCTTTAGTTTTGCGTCACCCAAAAGTTCAAGCAATTTTCAAAGTACAAGAAACCATAATAGATTCTTTTAGAGAGTTTATGAAACAAAATAATTTTTTTGAATTTCAGGCTCCGAGTATTGTCCCAGCTACAGCTGAAGGTGGAGCTGAGGTTTTTAAAATTGATTATTTTGACAAAAAAGCATATTTATCTCAATCGCCTCAATTATACAAACAAATAGTAATGACTGCTTTTGAAAGAGTTTTTTCCGTAAATAAAATTTTCCGAGCAGAACCAAGTACTACTACCAGGCATTTAACAGAAGTTGTTTCTTTGGATGCTGAAATGTCATTTATTGATAGTTGGAAAGATGTGCGTGATATGTCTGAGAATACAATTAAATATATTTTAGAACAAGTAAATATAAAAAATGCTGAACATTTAAAGTTATTAGAAGTAGATCTACCAAAAATGATAGATTATACACCTACAATGTCTTTAACTGAAGCACAGCAGAAAATATTTGATATTTATGGACGAGACAATAGGGGAGACAAAGACTTAAGTTCTCAAGATGAAGTTGAAATAGCTGAAATTGTTAAAAAAGAAACTGGATCAGATTTCGTTTTTGTTTATGGTTTTCCAACTCGTGAAAAGCCTTTTTATGTTTTTCCAAGTGAAGAAAATCCATTATTTAATGAAGGCGTAGATTTAATTTGCCGAGGACGTGAGTTATTAAGTGGCGGTAGAAGAATAAATAATTATGAACAACTGATGGAACATGTAAAAATCTGGGGAATGGAACCAGAGAAAATTAAAATGTTTTTGGAGTCATTTAAATATGGTTGTGCTCCTGAGGGTGGTTTTGCTTTTGGTGCTGAACGTATTACCATGCAATTTTTAAATTTAAAAAATATCCGTGAAGCTTCTATGTTTCCTAGAGACATGGAAAGAATCGATGAAAGATTTTCTAATCAAGAATAAAATATATGAAAATAAATTTAAAAAAACCAAATAATGAGAAAGATGTTTTATTTATAAAGATTAATTCTAGTTATACAGATGAAATCATAAAAGAAAATGGAGTGAAAACTCTATACTTAAAGGTGGATGAAAAGATGAATCTTCGTAAACTATTTCTACTAATTCGGAAAATGGTAATTACAGCCAAGGGTACCAAGACAGAAAAAATTTGTTTTGATTTTTCTGATTTTGCTACTTGCGTTAGGCAAGACCTAACGCAAACAGCTGAGATAATTGGTTCACAACTAGATTTTGCAAATTATGAATTTAATGATTATAAAACCAAACCAAAAGAAGGGTTTAATTTAATAAAAGAGGTTTATATTTTAAATACTAATAAAGAAATTGAAAAAAGTATTTTAAAAGGTCATAGTATTGCAGAGGAAGTAAATAAAACTCGCTCACTTGCAAATACTCCCGGTGGTGACATGACTCCACAAATTTTAGCGCAAAAAGCCAAAGAAGCAGTGAAAGGATTACCTGTAAAAGTGACTGTATTGGGTGAAAAGGAAATGGTAAAAGAAAGGATGCAAGGAATACTTTCTGTTGGACGTGGTTCAGATGAAGAATCCAAGTTTATTATTATGGAATATAAAGGCTTGAAAGATAGTAAGCCGATTGTTCTTGTTGGTAAAGGTGTGACCTTTGATGCAGGAGGAATAAATTTGAAACCATCTTCTTCACTTTTGGGAATGAATATGGACATGTCTGGAGGTGCAGCAGTAATTCATACCATGGCACTTGTGGCAAAAATGAAATTAAATAAAAATGTTATTGCTTTAATTCCTTCAGTTGAAAATATGACTTCTGGAAAAAGTTATCGTCCGGGAGATGTGATCCGCTCGATGTCTGGCAAGACTATTGAAATTTTAAATACTGATGCAGAAGGCCGAGTAATTTTAGCTGATGCTTTGAGTTATTCACAAAAATATAAACCAGAATTAGTAATAGATGTTGCGACCTTAACTGGGGCTGCAGCAGTAGCATTAGGAGAAAGAGCCTCAGCTATTTTTACAGAAGATGATGAACTTTCGAGAGCATTTGAAAAAGCAGGTGAGGAGACAGGGGATTATGTCTGGCGTTTGCCTCTTTGGGAAGAATATGAAAATGAAATAAAAGGTAGCTTAGGTGACTTTACTAATGTTCATAATAAAGATTCTCGTTATGGTGGAGCGATCTACGCTGCGAGCTTTTTGCATCAATTTATAAAAGGAACAAAATGGCTACACATAGATATGGCACCTAGAATGACCTCTATGGCAGGTGAATATTTAGCGGGAGGAGCACTTGGCACACCGGTACGTGCTATTTATAGGTTTATAGAAAATAATTAAATTATGCACGAAAAAGTAGATATATTAAAAGGAATAGAGGATACGACTGCCAAGGTAAATAAGGTTTTTGGCGAGAAAGGTAGAGATGTATTTTCAAGATATCCTTTGACTTTTGCTTTGTTGATTGTTTTTGGAGCCACCTTAGTGACTCAAGGTATAAAAGATTTATTATTAAGTATTCCATTTCTAAAAAATAGTCCATTTACTATGCTCGGACTTGGTTTGTTAATTTTAATTATTACCGGCACTTTGTATAAAAAATTAAAAAAATAAAATGAATGAATTGGAACAAATAAAAAAAGATATTGAAGAAATCAAGGAAAGAAATGCTCGAGTGGAGATAGATAAGAAATGGGAGACGAGTATTTTTCGAAAAGTCTTAGTAGCTATTTTAACCTATACAGTAATAGTTATATTTTTTACATTCGCTCATCTCTCTAAACCATTTTTGAATGCTATTGTACCAACTTTGGGTTTTGTGCTTTCAACTGCATCAATTCCATTTTTTAAAAAACTTTGGCTTAAATATCGCAAAAATTAATTAGCAATGTTAGAATAAACGAACTATGGTACAAATTAAAAAATTATATAAAAACGACAAGGAATTTATTGGAAAAGATATGGAGTTAAACGGATGGGTAAAGACAGTTCGGTCTTCGGGTGGAATTGGTTTTTTAGAAATTACTGATGGAAGTTTTTTTCGTAGCTTGCAGGCAGTGTTTAATTCGACAACTATTTTTAAAAAGAACGGAGAAGAGATAAAAGACGGCTTTGAAGAAATTGAAAAATTACCGATTAGCTCTGGTGTAAATATAAAAGGAATACTCCAAACGTCTCCGGCCAAAGGACAGCTTTTTGAATTAAAAGCGACAGAAGTTAGTTTACTGGCAACTTCAGACTCTGATTATCCTTTACAAAAGAAAGGTCATAGTATGGAATTCTTGCGCACAATTGCGCATTTACGTCCTCGTAGTAATACTTTTCAAGCAGTATTTCGATTACGTTCAGTTTTGAGTTTTGCTGTTCATAAGTTCTTCCAGGAAAAAGGTTTTGTTTATGTTCAAACCCCAATCATATCGACCTCTGACGCTGAGGGTGCAGGTGAAATGTTTAATGTGACAACATTAGATTTAAAAAATATCTCAAAAAATGAAAAAGGTGAGATTGATTACGAACAAGATTTTTTCGGTAAAAAAGCAGGATTAACAGTAAGTGGACAATTGGAAGGAGAAGCGACAGCATTAGCTTTCGGACAAATTTATACTTTTGGTCCGACTTTCCGTGCTGAAAATAGCCATACCTCTCGTCATGCTTCTGAATTTTGGATGATTGAACCAGAAATTAGTTTTGCTGGATTGAAAGAAGATATGGAGCTAGCGGAAGAAATGATGAAATATTTAGTCGACTATGTTTTGCGTGAATTACCTGAAGAAATGGAATTTTTTAATAAATTTATTGATAAGACATTACTTGAACGTTTAAATAAAATAAAGGATGCTGAATTTAAACACTTAACTTACAGCGAAGCAATAGAAATATTAGAAAAATCTGAAAAAAAGTTTGATTACCCTCCAAAGTGGGGAATTGATTTGCAAACAGAGCATGAAAGATATTTAACTGATGAAGTTATTAAGGGTCCTGTCTTTATTACTGATTATCCAAAAGATATAAAGGCTTTTTATATGCGTCAGAATGACGATGGTAAGACAGTAGCAGCAATGGATCTACTTGTCCCGGGTGTTGGTGAAATTATTGGTGGTAGTCAGCGTGAAGAAAGATTAGAAAATCTAGAGAAAAGAATGGATGAGATGAAATTACCAAAAGAAAATTATTGGTGGTATTTGGATTTACGTAAATATGGTGGAGTAAAGCATGCAGGCTTCGGCTTGGGTTTCGAACGAGCTATTATGTACCTTTCTGGAATGCAAAATATTCGCGATGTTATACCATTTCCAAGAACTCCAGGGAGTGCAGATTTTTAATAATTTACTATAAAAATTATGAGAGTTTGGGATATACATCCAAAGCATTTATGTAGAAAACATTTACTTGCTGAGCATAGAGAATTGCATGGTCTTTGGAATATTTTAACTATTCACCATGGAAAAGGCGGATATTCGAGACATCCAGAGACCTTAAGATGGGTAGGAAAAGAAAAAGCATTATATCAAAGGCATCAATCCTTGGTAAAAGAGTTTAAGGTAAGAGGTTATCATCATTATTCTCCTTTAAATATAAAATATATTAAAGACAGTAAAGGTGGACAAAAGTTTTTTATTAATACAATTAAGGAGCAGAAGGAAATTCTAAAGAAAAAACCTTGTGAATGTTTATTGGATTAGTATATAATATTTATATGAATACAACATATACTTGGTATCAAAGTTTAATAAAACCTTTTTGGGCACCACCAGCATGGGTTTTCGGTCCAATTTGGACATTTTTATATGTATTGATTTTTATTTCTTTTGGAACGGTTTTTTATAAAGTGTTTAATAAGCAATTATCTTGGGTTGTCGCATTACCATTTATCTTAAATTTAATTTTTAATTTAATTTTTACACCAA
The DNA here is from genome assembly GCA_041663725.1 of Minisyncoccota bacterium. Lineage (GTDB taxonomy): Bacteria > Patescibacteriota > Minisyncoccia > Phycocordibacterales > UBA9973 > UBA9973. The sequence goes on from JBAYME010000019.1 coordinate 14,009, forward strand.
TTCAATTTGGTTTGCAAAATAATTATTTAGCCGCTCTCGATATACTCCTCGTGCTTGGTACTCTAATTTGGGCAATAGTTGTGATATACCCGCATATTAAATGGGTAGCATTAATAAATATTCCTTATTTAATTTGGGTTTGTATTGCTACAGTTTTACAATTAAGTGTCACTTATTTGAATAGATAATTATTAATTATTTTTTAAATTATGAATAAAAAAAATATTTTGTTTGTTATATTTGTTTGTTTTGTTCTTTTTCCAATATCAGTCTTGGCTCATCAACCAAGAATTATGGAGAGTAATGAGGCTGTTGTAATTGAGCCAGAAATTTCCAAGGCATATTATGCTCAACTAGATGGTGAACCACAGTTTTATAGCATAAAATCAGAAGTACCTTTTGATCTTTACGTAAATATTTTAGTACCAGACATAGAAGGCCAAAAAACTGATGTCGTAGCTTATATTTTAAAAATAAATGAGACTAGTAATGAAATTATTAAAGTTCTTGATGGTACAGACTTTGAATGGAAAAAGTTTTTTGAGCCTTTTGGTTACGATAGTTATTTAATGGGGCCAGAATATAAAATACTGGTTGAGGCAGGAGAGTATGAGGTTCAAGTTACTAGTGAGAATTATGATACTAAATATTCATTAGCTATTGGTGAAAAAGAAAATTTTAATGTAAGTGAAATTATTAATGCAGTAAGCTTAATTCCACAAATAAAATCTAATTTTTTTAATGAAATACCAATTAGTTTTATTTT
>JBAYME010000020.1:0-14616 GCA_041663725.1 Minisyncoccota bacterium
ATCTTCAATAAAGCTCTTCATCATTGAACCAAGGGAAGTCGCACTCTCTGTATCGAGCGACGACAGATCTTCTACTTTCAAATTAAGTTCCTGAATGGATTTAATTACTAAAGGAGTAAGTTTTGAATAATCAACCATCCATGGTGTTTGTCCTTGTATTAAGGATACTTCACCATCATCTCCATTCCTGGTTACAGCTCCTGGAAAAATATTATATAAATCTTGAGCGATAAATCCTGTCATCTTTTTTTGTTTAGGATCATTAATAAAATTAAAATCTAATACTTTAATTTTTGCTAAATCTGATAATCCAAAACTAGTAGATGTAATGTTTTCTTTGATACGTCTATCAGATGAAGTATTGAAAGCAACTGTAGTAGCAGAATCTTGTGAAATACTTCCTAAGACTGTAGCATCTGGCCTTTTAAATGTAATCATTTGTGAATCATTTGCTCCTAAGTTGTTTCCAGCTACTATTAATAATCCATAATTTTGATCATAGTCTTCTTCAGATAGATTTTCAATTCTAGCTATTGGTATGGTTTGACCTGGATCTCCAGCAACATGAAATATATTAAGAGGAACTACTGCTCCAATACCAACTTTTCCACCTGAAACTGGAACAATAGAAGGGTCTCCAGTTGTAGTTGAATGAGTTCCTGTTGCAAAAATAACACCTCCTAAATTTATTGCATTAGATGTTGCATTTGGTAAAGATATATTTGTTCCAATAATTATATTGTTTAAACCAATATCATTTCCAGTAAAAGACATACCTGTTTGATAACCAAAAAGATTTGAATAAGAAACACCAGAAGCGCTGTTTCCTGCTTTATATCCTAAAAAGTTTGAATATGATGAATCACCTGAATACTTACCAGCACCAAATCCTAAAAAGTTTGAATTGGAAGAATTTGGTGCCCTATAGCCAGCTTCAAAACCAAAAAAGTTTGAATTAGAGGCGTATGTCGCTTCATAACCAGCGACAGATCCAAAAAAGTTTGAGTTTTCAATATTTGTTGCACCATAACCACTATTGGATCCAAAAAAGTTTGAGGAATGGGTATCTGTTGCTCCATAACCAGCAGCCCTTCCGAAAAAGTTTGAGAATGAGGCATTTGTTGCGCCATAACCAGCATTGAATCCAAAAAAGTTTGAGTTAGAAGCCTCTGTTGCATTTCTACCAGATTCATTTCCGAAAAAGTTTGAGAATGAGGCATTTGTTGCGCCATCACCAGCACCAAATCCAAAAAAACTTGAATTAGAGGCATTTATTGCATTAATACCAGCATATCCACCTAAAAAGATTGAATTATTAATAGAAGTTACTCCACTCCCTGTTCCAGACAATAGAGTTGAAAAAAGATTATTACCATTTACTATGGTAATAGGAGAAGCAGATGGAATATCTGTTGTAAATGCAAATTGTTTTCTTTCTGCTCCTGTAGTAATCGTTCCATAAAATGCATCATTTAAAAACTCAACAGCACCAACTTCAGCAGTAGTATTCAGTGGTCCTGAAGTAAACTTAAGTGGTGCAGTTCCGATCTCTGTTGTACCTGCTGGTAAGTGTAACCTAGCTGTTGGTATTGTCATTCCAATTCCTACATTTACTGCATCTGCTCCTATTCCTCCTAATACTAAGCTATTACTTGCTCCTACGATTGCATTGTAACCTATGGCTGTGGCATTGGTTAATGCTTCTGTTGCTACTTCTGCATTGTAACCTATTGCTGTGTTGTTGCTTCCTGTTGTGTTACTAGAAAGAGTAGAAAAACCAATAGCAGTGTTGTTGCTTCCTGTTGTGTTGGAGCCAAGAGCACTATATCCATTAGCTGTGTTGTTGCTTCCTGTTGTGTTAAAATTAAGTGAAGTAAATCCACTAGCTGTGTTGTTGCTTCCTGTTGTGTTAAAATTAAGTACCCCAAGACCAATAGAAACATTACAATCTCCAGTTTCATTTAAATTAAGTGCAGATCTACCAATAGCTAAATTTCCCAATCCTGTCATTGTTGAGTTTCCTGAATTACCAAAAAAATAATTATCATTACTTATATTTGCAGAAATTACATTTATACCATTGTACATATAAGCAGAACCTGAAGAAATATTTATATTACCTACTACATCTAATTTTTGAGATGGTGTTACTGTTCCTATACCTACATCACCCCTCAATACTGTTTTTGTAATACTTGCATTACCTAATGTCACAGAATTACTTCCATTTCCATATGCGCTTGCTCCAATTACTATTTCATTTGTATTGCCACTCAAGCTTGCCCTAGTGTTATACCCTAAATAAACTGAATTGTCTGAAGTTTGATTATATGTTCCTGCTGTAATATAGTAACCTGCGTCCCTTCCTAATGCGGAATTAAAACTTCCTGTTGTATTTCCACAAAGAGAGTACGCTCCACTTGCTGCATTAGAACTTCCAGTGGTATTTAAACAAAGAGAATATGCGCCATTTCCAGCATTATAATCACCCGTACTATTGGTCATCAAGGATTCAAAACCAAAACCTGAATTTTTAATACCAGTTAAGTTTTCATATAAAGTCATGTATCCTACAGCTGTATTGAAATTACCTTCTGTATTTTTAGATAATGCTGCAGATCCTACAGCAACATTGTCTCTTCCTGTTGTATTGTAAGTCAAAGTCAAATAACCAAGAGCTGTATTATAATAACCGGTTGTATTTGACCAAAGAGCACCTGTTCCAACTGCAGTATTTCTATAACCCTCGGTATTATAATAAAGTGTTCGAGAACCAATGGCAGTATTGTGATATCCGGTAGTGTTACTACGCAAAGAAAGAGACCCAATCGCCATATTGTCATAACCTGTTGTGTTTGAATAAAGAGATTGATATCCAACTGCAGTATTGTTGTCTGCTAGGTCAGTGCTACTTCCATCGGAAGACAAACCTGCCTGATAGCCTAGAAAAGTATTATATTGAGCTCCTGGCACTATGTATTTCCCTGCTTGAAACCCTAACTTTGTATTATATTGACTCAAGGTTGGATCACCAAAATCAATTAAATCTATAACTTGGATTGTATTATTTGGTGTTACTGTCCCGATACCTACCTTACCCCCTACTACTGGTGTGATAGATGGATTTCCTGTTGTTGTAGCATGTGTTCCAGTTGCAAAAATTACACCTCCTAGATTTATTGCATTTGCGGTAGCATTTGGTAAAGATATATTTGTTCCAATTATTATATTATTACTTCCTATATTGTTTGCACCAAAAGTTTGTCCTGTGTGAAAACCAAAAAGATTAGAATAAGAAGCATCTGTTGCATCATAACCAGTAAAATAACCTAAAAAGTTTGAATTCTCAGCATTTGTTGCATTATAACCAGCAACTCCTCCTAAGAAGTTTGAAAATTGAGCGTTGGTTGCATGATGTCCAGCACCAGTTCCTAAAAAATTTGAAGCAGAAGCATTAGTCGCTTGATAACCAGCTTCAACACCTAAAAAGTTTGAGTCAGAAGCTCCAGTAGCTTGATATCCGGCATTTTCACCAAAAAAAATAGAATAATTACTGGAAGTTACTCCATCGCCAGTACCAGTTAATCCAGTTGAAAAAAGATTAGTAGAATTAACTATTTCAATAGGAGAAGCACCTGGAATAGTTGGTATATTTGTCAAATCGTCATAATCTTTATCCCAAGCAATAAATACTGGATCAGTTTCAGTGGCTATTTTCACAATACAATCACCATCTGGATCTTCTGGATCACACCCTGGATCTAAAATAGTACCTGCATCATACCCCCCAGCTGGTGAATCAGTCCCCGCTGGTAAAACAACAGCCAGTACTCGAATAGTAGTAGCAAAAAAAATAAAAAAAGCAAAAGATAAAATAATCTTTAGATGATTTTTGAAAATATTTTTTATTAAATTCATATACCTTTATATTATAAATTAAAAATACTCATATAACAATGTTAATAAGTCTATTTTTTACATAAATTACCTTTCTTATCTCTGCTCCATTTATAAACCTTAAAACAGCTTCATTTTTGAGTGCTTTTTCTTTTATAATTTCTTCACTTTCCGAAACCTGAATCATAATCTCAGCTCGAACTTTTCCATTCACTTGTATTGCAATTTTCACTTCATCATCTTTTATCAAATTCTCATCATATTTTGGCCAAGATGAAAGATGGATGCTAGAAATTATTTTTTCTTTTTTAATTTTTAATTCGTAATTGTTAATTGTTAATTGTTTATATAGTTCTTCCGTCATATGTGGAGCAAAAGGGGCTAAAATTTGTAAAAACTTTTTAAAATCGTCCGTGTTTATAAATTCAGATTTTTCCATTTCAGTAGCTAAAATCATCATCGAAGAAATAGCAGTATTAAAATGCATACTTTCAATATCTTCTCCAACTTTTTTAATTGTTTTATGAAGAAGTTTTTTTAATGCGAGTGAAGAAGCAGACAAACAATTTTCAGAAACGTGTGGGTCCCCTGTCCTCTTGTCTCCGAGGGCGCAGTTTCGAAAATTATTTGTCTGCTTTGTAACTATCTTTTCTCCAATCCTCCAAACTTTTTCTATAAATCTTCTTGACCCAATAATACTTTCTGTATTCCAAATAGCTCCATCTTCAAATGGCCCTAAAAACATTTCATAAACTCGCAAAGTATCTGCACCATAAGTTTTTATAATATCATCAGGATTCACAACATTGCCTAGTGACTTAGACATTTTGACACCACCAGCCCCTAAAATCATTCCATGTGAAGTTCTCTTTTTATAAGGCTCAACCATGGGTACTAATTTCAAATCATATAAAAATTTATGCCAAAATCTTGAATACAAAAGATGGAGCGTGGTGTGTTCCATTCCACCATTATACCAATCCACTGGACCAGCTTTTAGCTTATAGCTTTTAGCTTTTAGGTCTTTATTCGAAACATCTGACCAATAATTAAGCTTCTTTGGATCAACAAATTTATTTTTATTTTTAGGATCAATATATCTCAAATAATACCAAGAAGATCCTGCCCAGTTTGGCATAGTATCTGTCTCTCTTTTTGCTTTGCCTTTACACTTTGGACACTTAGTATTTACCCATTTAGAAATACCAGCTAGTGGTGACTCACCTGTTTCTGTCAAAGTATATTTTTTTACTTCTGGTAATTTAAGTGGTAAATCTTTTTCTGATAGTGGTACAAGTCCACACTTATCACAATTAACAAGTGGTATTGGTTCACCCCAATATCTTTGTCTTGAAAAGACCCAATCACGTAATTTAAATTTCGTAACCATCTTGCCACCAACCTTTTTTGTAATTTCTTGTATATCAACTAATGGTCTATCAATAATTGGTAAATTGTATTTCTCCGCAAAATCTCTATCACGAGTATCGTGTTGTGGAACTGCCATAACTGCACCTGTACCATAATTAGCCAAAACATAATCAGCAATCCAGATAGGTACTTCTTCTCCATTTGCTGGATTAGTTGCTTTTATTCCCTTAAGTTCTATGCCAATTTTTTCCTTATTTTCACCAGTTCTTTCTAATTCAGATTTTTTCTTTATTTCATCAATAAATTTACTTACTTCATTTTTATTTAAAATATTTGGTAAAAGTTTTTGCACTAAATCATGCTCGGGAGCGAGTACTACATAAGTCACACCAAATAAAGTATCAGCACGAGTAGTAAAAACTTTCAAAACTCCTAAAAAATTCTGAGAAGTACTTTCTGCTTTATACGCAATATTACTTTCGTTATCGGTTGTCAGGTTCGAGTGCGAAAAGCGAGAAAGTAGCTTCTCGGAATTTTTTGGTAAAGTTATTTTAAAGTCAATTTCACTTCCCTCTGATTTACCTATCCAATTTCTCTGTGAAGATTTAACACGTTCTGGATAGTCTACCAAGTCTAAATCTTTATCTAATCTTTCAGCATATTTAGTGATAGCCAGCATCCACTGATTTTTCATTCTTCTCTCGGTCATCTCTCCACAACGTTCACACTTTCCATCAACCACTTCTTCATTGGCTAAGCCAATCTTACACCTTGGACACCAGTTTATTGGGATCTCAGCTTTATATGCTAATCCTTTTTTGTAAAATTGTAAAAATATCCATTGAGTCCATTTATAATAAGCTGGATCAGTAGTATTTATCTCTCGTGACCAATCAAAAGAAATACCAAGAGATTTTGCTTGTTTACGAAAAGTATCTGTATTTTTTTTAGTAATAACTTTAGGTCTTTTGCCTGTCTTAATAGCATAATTTTCTGTTGGTAACCCAAAAGCATCCCAGCCAATTGGATAAAGAACATTATATCCTTCCATCCTTCTTTTCCTAGAAACAATGTCCATCGCAACCTGACCACGGACATGCCCTACATGTAATCCATCACCAGATGGATATGGAAATTCAATTAAAGAATAATATTTTTTACCCTTAAAATCCTTGGCTTTATAAATTTCTTTTTTCTTCCAGTTTTCTTGAATTTTCTTTTCAATTTTTAAATGATTATATTCTTTCATTTTTTTTGTATTATCTTTTGTAAGTTTTAATTATAACAAAATTATGCTATAATATAAAGTACGAATATAAGACTGTCTGGTCTTATATTTATTATATTTTATGACTCAAAAAGAAATAAAAATAAGAAAAGCTTCTGATAAATTTGTGAGGTGGATTGGTTCACCTTATTCATTATTGGTGCATACTATTTTTTTTGCAGTAATGATAACTTTGGCTTTTTCTGATATTGGTTTTGATAAAATAATGCTTGTGTTGACTACCATAGTATCTCTTGAAGCAATTTATCTTTCCATATTTATTCAGATGACAGTAAATAAGCATACTGAGGAATTAGAAGACGTTTCAGAAGACATAGATGAGATTCAAGAAGACGTCGATGAGATTCAGAAAGATGTGGATGAAATTCAAGAAGATTTCGAAGAAATCCAGAAAGAAGAAGATGAAGAGGACGATGAAACTGAAAAAATAATAATCAGTAATAGAAATACACTAACTAGCATAGAAGACAATTTAGGGAAATTAGTTGAAGAAGTTATAGCGTTAAAAAAAGAATATAAAAAAAGCGAAGAAGTTAAAAATTAATTTTTAACCCAAATAGCAGTATTGGCTAATGAAATTTTTCTATCATTAGATTTTTCTAATACACACATTTCACCTACTTCAACTTTTCCATTTAAATCCCCGCCTGCATCAGCTATGCCTGAAGCATTGCGGGCAGGTTTCATAGTTTCTTTAAGTGCATAACCAAGAGATAAAGCAGAAATATCTGTAGCATAAGAAGTTAAAATTACAAAAAGTGGTTTATCACTTAGAATCTTTTTAATATTTTCTAAAAGCTTTGGTAACTTTTCTTCTAATTTCCAAATCTCACCATTAGGACCTCTACCAAACTTTGGTGGATCCATTATGATAGCATCATATTTATTACCTCTTTTTACTTCCCTATCTAAAAACTTCATTACATCATCACAAATAATTCTCATTGGCTTATCTTCTAATTCTGAAAGTATTTGATTCTCTTTGGCCCATGCCAAACTTTGTTTTGAAGCATCCACATGAGTGACTTCTGCCCCAGCTCGTAAAGCAAATAAACTAGCTACACCAGTATAGCCAAAAAGATTAAGGAACTTTATTTTTTTATAAGAAAGACCAGAACAAGGATTTTCAGAAACGTGTGGGTCCCCTGGACTTATGACTCCGAGGGCGCAGTTTCGAAAATCCTTGTTCTGGTCTTGAATCATGGCCTCTATAAAATCCCAATGACTTGCCTGTTCAGCAAAAAATCCAAAATGTCTAAAGGGTGTCGGTAAAACAAAAAATTTAATACCTTTATAAGAAATTTCCCACTTTTTTTCTATTTTATTTTTAAATACCCACCCGGGCTTTGCGCCTTTTTGTGAGCTCCAAAATTTTCCATCAACTTCACTCCACTCTTTTTTAGATAAAGTTTTCTGCCAAAAAGCATCTTCATATGGTCGTACAAAAGTATACTTACCTACTCGCTCCAACTTCTCACCTTCTCCTGTGTCTAGTAGCTCATAGTCAAATTTATCTTTTGTATATAAAATTTTTATCTCTTTCATATTTTATAGTTTACCACGAAGAACATCTATTTCTTCATTTTTATTAAGTTTAATTAACATTGAAGGCTTACCTCTCAATGTACCTCCTGATAAATAAAAATCTACATTATTTTTAAAATATTTTTTTGCCTCAGTTATATTTTCTGCTGACTTTAAATAAGATAAATTTGCTGATGTAGATACCAGTGGACCAGTTTTTTTTAAAATCTCTAATAAAAATTTTTTACTTGGCAATCTAAATGCAACAGCCTTAATTCCCCTATGTAGATATTCAAACTTTTTATTATTACAAGGTAATACAATTGATACATTGCCAGGCCAAAATTTATTTAAAATATTTAAATTTTGACTTTGAATATTTATCCCGAATTTCTTTAAATCTTTTATAGAAGAAATTAAAACAATAAATGGCTTCTTTTTATCTCGTCCTTTTATTTCATAAATTCTTTCTACTGCTTTCTTTGATAAAGCATCACCAACCAAGCCATATATAGTATCTGTTGGTATTACTCCGACTCCCCCATTTTTAAAAATTTTTATTATTTCTTCTTTTTTCATTTATATTTTGAATTTTATCTACCCTTCGATAAACTCAGGGTTATTGAGTTTATATTTTAAACTCAATAACATCTCCATCTTTAACTATATAATCTTTTCCTTCGGCACGAACTAGGCCCTTGGATCGAGCATTTGCATAGGAACCAGAGTTTAATAAATCTTGCCAATTTATTATATCAGCCCTAATAAATTTATCCTTAAAATCTGTATGGATAGCCATTCCTGCTATGGGAGCAGTACTACCTTTTTTAATTGTCCAAGCACGAGTCTCGTCTTCACCTGTAGTTAAAAAGGTCTCAAGACCAAGAAGTTCATAGCTTTTTTTTATTAAATCATCAAAACCTTTTTCAAAAACCGGATCAACCTTTACAGAAATTCCAGGTAATTTTGTTTCAATATTTTCACTAGCCTCTGAAACATTTAAAACATAAAGCATTGGCTTTAGGGTAAGTAAATTTAAAGATTTTATTATAAATTTTTCTTCTTCACTTAAATTAACTTCTGTGGCCATCTTTCCTTCTTCTAAAAATTTCTCTATCTTCTTTAAAATAGATTCTTCTAGGATTGCTTCCTTTTCTCCTTTTTTAACTTCCCTATTTAAATTAAGAATTCTTTTTGAAACAACTTCCATGTCTGATAAAATTAATTCTAAATTTATCACTCCTATGTCTTGCAATGGATCAACTTTATCTGCTACATGAATCACAGAATTATCATGAAATGTCCGAACTACATGTGCGATGGCATCCACTTCACGGATGTTGGATAAAAATTTATTTCCCAATCCTTCTCCTTTTGAAGCTCCAGCTACTAATCCTGCAATATCCACAAACTCTATGACGGCTGGAATAGTTTTTTTAGATTTTGAAAATTCTGAAAGTTTTGAAACTCTTTCATCTGGCACAGGTACGATACCCACAGATGGATCAATAGTACAAAAAGGGTAATTTTCTGCCGGTACACTCTTTTTAGTAAGCGCATTAAAAAGCGTCGATTTCCCGACGTTTGGCAGACCTACAATTCCGATACTAAGAGACATAATGAAATACTAGCAAAAACGAGAATAAAAGTCATCAAAAATTATTTTGATTAAGATAAAAAATAAATTACAACTTTTTGCCACCAAAATAATATATTTACTTTAATTATATTGTAAATATACAAAACTTTATTTATTACTGGTTTTATAATATTGGTCTTTATATAATTTGTTATATTACTTACATTTTCAACAATAGAGATTGGCTTAACTATTTCAGTAACTATTGGAGCATTTTCTTTTTTACAAATATTTTGCTCTAAAATACTTGGGGAGATAAAAGTATCACAAGTCGTACAAATGTTTTTCTTTTTATTATTTGGAGAAATAAAAAGATTACATTTTTCAACTGATATTACATCACCAGTAATTTTACTAATAAATTTACTAGAAGAAACTGACGGAATATCATTTGTGATTTTTTCTTTTACTATGAGATTATCTATTTGTGCTGGTATTTTTATAGGTATTTCTATTGGTATTTCTGACTCTGTAGTTGTAATAGTTGTTGTAGTAACTGTTAATTCTTGTATTAAGGTCGGAAATATTACTGGAAATTTCTGTCTACTACCAGTAGTAGTAGGATGAGTTCGAGTACTTAGAGGGCGCCAATCAGTACTTACCTTATAATCAGATGAATTACAAGAGTTTGTATTAGAACAATTAAAACTAATTCTGCTATTATCTGACTCTATTGTGGCATAGCCAGAAAAATATCCATCTTCATCGATGGTAACTCCACTGAAACTAATCCAACCTAATTTTTCACCCCAAGCATTACCACCCAAATTCCCTTCTGCATCATTAGTCACGCTACCTCCTGCCAAATTATTTACATTTAAATTTATCCAACCATAATTTTCATTCCAGGCATATCCTGTTAAAGCTATATCGCTGATTTGTACATTTCCATTCGATAAACCAAAATTTACCCAACCAATATTTTCTCCCCAAGCATATTTATTTATAGTATTTATAGTGCCATTTATCTCAGAAGCAAAAACAGTAGAAATGTTAAATATTCCTAAAATAAAAGTTAAACAAAATATTATAAAAAAATAATTTTTTTTAAACATAAAAAACTTCGAAATAAATACTGTATCAAATTTTATTAATTTTTTGTTTTAGTGGTACTTATTGCTGGTTTGCTTACTGTTTCAGTATTTTGAGTAGAAAGTGGTGCAGCTTCTATAACCTTATTGGTATCTGGCCTATATAAAAAGGCTTTTTTAGCAGCATAATAAATCAATACCTTATCACCATTTAAAGCATTGGCAAAGAATGGTTCACTAGAAAGTTTTTCTTTATCTTGAACAGTGGCAACAGCTGGTGATTCACCCTCTGGAAGCATAATTAATTTACTAACAGTAGATACGAGCTCAGCTGTTTCTTTTTTAGCTATTGCATTTGGATCTCTTGTTAATTGCCTGTATTTTATAAAATAATATACACCAAGTCCTGAAACAAAGATGAGTAATGCGACTAAGATTAAAACTGTTTTTTTATTTACATATTTTATATTTTTTAAATTTAACATAAAATTTTTTATTGACCTACCGATACTTTCTAGTATCGAAATTAATTAATAATATTAAAATTATTCGACAACTTGAACACTTTCTTCTACTTGTTCCTGCTCTATTTCTTCAACTACAACTTCTTCTATTGTGGTAATTTCTTCTATGACTTCTTCTGTGCTTATTTCTGTTTCATTGTCAGTTTCAACTATAACTTCTGGTGTTGTCTCTACATCAGTTTCAATTATTACTTCTGTCACTGTTTCTAAAACCAATTCAGTGTCTATAGCTGAATTTTCATCAGAAGATATTTCTTCTACACTTATTTCTCCCTCGATTACATCTGGAACGGGTGTTTCAATATCCTCAATTTCAGTATCAATATTTATATCTGAAATTATTTCTATATCATTATTTATTTCAATATTATTACTTGAATTATTTATAGGACTAATAGATTGACTATTCAACAATGCATCAAGTTGTGCCTTTGTAATACATGTCTCATCACCACTCTCCCCTACACACAATGTCTTTTGATGACTAGTATTTGTAAATATTTCATCGAAGTATCCACGAATTGCTGTAATTCTAGCTACAACAAAATCAGTTAACAATTTTTTACCAGCAGTAATCTTTTCATTTATTATTGTAATTGGATTACGAGCAACTTCAGTTTGAATATCTAATACGAGTGTAGTAAGTCCTTCTATGGTAGAAATATCACCGAGCAATTGTTTTTGTTCTTTTATTGTAAAGTCTCCAGGTGAATATGTATTTTTAATAAATACAATTACTTGACCAATTTCCTCTCCATCATAAGAGGTTAAGGCTTGTCCAATAACCATGCCATCATCAGTAGCCTTCATTGCTACTCCAGGGATAGAAGAACTAGTCAAAAAATCTCCAGAATTAATAGCTCCATTTTCGACAGATACATTCACTGGAATACGACCAGAAAGAGCTACCAAAGCAGGAGAACCAGTTGGAGTAGTATCATCACCGAGAACTAAACCTGGTTTCGTAGTAATTACTCCTAATAAATTTTTGTCATATGCATTTTCACTTTTTGTTATTCCAATTAATAAATTAGGATCAATCGAAACAACCGTTCCAGGTGAAAGAAGTTCCTCACTATAATACATTTCTGCAAGATCAGCTCCTGTATCTATAACCATTGCGACAGCCGGTCCACCGATACTAGAAGCAGACCCTGCTGAAGAATACCCATAAAATACATATGCTTGAGCTGAAGCTCCAGGATTAGTTATCAAAGCTGCAGTATATAAATTAGGACCATTTGTACCATTACTTGATACCAATTGAGCTGTTCCTGTATTTAATAATGAACCAGCATTACAAGATGAACCAGTTCTAACTTCTAAGCTTATTGTTTGATCAGCATTACTTCCACTTTTTGACCATAAATTAGCATAGACATAAACATCACCAGTTGCAGTGGATGGAGTGATAGATATAGTGCCAATAGATGTCGCAGTAGCACTAGAAGTACCAGTAATTAATGTTTCATTTAAATCTGCCTTAACTAGTTGAACATTCGAACCACTTCCACTACCACCAGTTGATATACAATTTGCCCAAGCTCCATTCTCATAACATCTAAATTTATTCAGAGCAGTACTATAATACATTCCTCCATTGGTACCAGCTGGATCAGCAGAACCATTATCAAGAACCAACAGGTCAGGAGTAGCAGTAGCACTATTTCCAATCCTTACACTGCTACTAGATGATGTAGGTCCAGTAGTAAATCTAATACTACCTGTTCCAGAATTAATATTTACAGCAGTCGTACTAGTTGTATTTCCAATTGTTATAGTTTTTGCATTTGCACTATTACCAATATTAATTGCTCCTGTTGTAGTTGAATCTAACGTCAATGCACTACTTGTTGTTGAATTAATAGTTCCAGCTCCTGCAAAAGTCAAAGCAGTAGAAGATATTCCTATTGTGTCGATTGACAATACACCAGTGAGTGCACCAGAGGTTGAAACATTCAATCCAGTTGAAGCAAAAGAAAGAGTATCAAGTGTATCACCGATAGTTATGGTGTCTGCGTCGGCATTTGTTCCTAATGTGATAGTGTCACAATTTGCAGAATTACAAATAGAAACTGAAGTTGCATTTGTATTTCCAAATGTTAAAGATCCAGAAGTACTTCTATCAAAATTATTTGCAAATACAGTTCCAGTAGTTGTAATATTATCAGCTCCAGTATCAATACTTCCAAATCCTGAAGTGATTGATCCAGTATCCAATGCTCCAGTTCCAGTAATAGCTAAGGTTATAGCATCATTAGTATCCACCAAGGTTGCATCTTTACCATCAAGTCTATTTAATTCTGTTGCACTAAGAGTAGAACCACTTAGCACAAGCGTAGAATTTGAGTTTCCTATAAAGTTTAAAGTATCTAGTGCTGAACCAATATTAATAGTATCAGCTATTGTATTATTCGTTCCAATATTTATTATTTTTCCACTAGCACCAGTACCAATATTTACTGTACCAGTAGAAGTAGAATCTAATGTCAAAGCATTTGTACCAGATGAATTAATTGTTAAAGCACCACTTGTATTAATAGTACCTCCATTTACTGCCAAATTACCAGATGTTGTTATATTTCCAGTTGAACCAATAACAGAAAATTTAGAGCTACCCGGTGTTCCATTGCCAACAGTCAAAGTAGCAGATGGTGTATTATCTCCTATTCCCAAACGTTTTGTAGAATTGTTCCAGAATAAATTAGTATTATCTTCACTTATTAAGCCAATAGAATCTCCAAAACCAATAGAACCAGTAGTATATTTACCAACTTTTGCATCAGTTAATTTTACTAAGATAATTCCTGCAGTTGAATCAGACTTTGTAACATAACCAATTATCTCTCCATAACTTGGAACAGATGGCTTAGTTGTAGTAAAATTTCCAGGTGTGGTAGAGGAAAGATATAAAATATCGCCAGCACTAAATGATGAAGTATTTAAATCATGGATTGACCCACTACTTACAACGTAACCAATATCACCATCTAATATGTTATTAGTAGTTATACCAACAACCTGGGAAGTTATTAAAGTATTTGCTTGTGCTAAAGCAATTGTTGGAATACCAGAAACATCAGCTCCATTTATATATACGGCACTACCATCTGGAATAGTACTACCAGTTGAATTCATAACTTGTATCCAGTTTTCTTGTCCAATGTTTAATGTTTGACCTGCTATAGAATTATAATATGCCAAACTTTTTTCTACAGAATCATAAAACAACCTACCCTCACTGTAAGTTGGACTAGAAGTAGAAGTAAAATCAACATAATTTGGAACAGTCATTGAACCATTCAAAGTTACAACCTGACCACTTCTACCAAGTGAAATTCC
>JBAYME010000021.1:0-13968 GCA_041663725.1 Minisyncoccota bacterium
CTAAAATCAACCAGCAGAATAACCACCCAAAGTACTAATAAATTCACAGTAATTACAATACTAAATTGGGATTTATATCAATCTAATAACCAAGTAAGTAAACAACCAGTAACCAGCCAGTATACAACAAATATACAACAAATAACCACATACAAGAATAATAAGAAGATAGAGAAGAAGGAGAAGAATATAAATACCCCAAAAATCGACCCCACAAGTTCTTTTGATGAATTTTGGAATCTATATCCCAAAAAAGAGGCCAAAACAGTAGCCAAAGATAAATGGGACAAATTAAACCAGGAGACAAAGGAAATCATAATGAAGGATTTGCCTAAAAGGATAAAGTGCGACAAATGGACACAAGACGGGGGTATATATGTTCCTATGGCCAGCACCTATATTAATCAGGAGAGATGGAATGATGAAATAAGGACCCACGTTTCCACCAACACCCTTAAACCACCAGAAGGAAAATATGATAACTTTAAAAGCACTGTAGTAAGTCAAAAGAAATAAAATGAAAGAAATACCCAAAAGATTCAAAAAAGCGAAATTTGACGATGTTCCAGAAGATATCAAATCCCTAGTTAAGGATTTGGGTAATTCTATGAAAGGAATATATATATACGGAACGTGTGGTGTCGGAAAAACTCATATTGCTTATGCTATAGGTGATTTTGTTGAAAAGAACGGGATTAGGGTTATTTTTACTGATTTTTCTTCCTTAATTAGTTTTTTAAAAGAGGATGTTGTTTCTACACAAGGAAGTTCCATTGAGAGTAATTTGTCCACAATTTTAAATCACAAAGGTTTATTGATAATAGATGATTTGGGATCACAGAAGATGACAGAGTGGGTTCAGGATAGAATTTATGAGATTGTTAATAAAAGATATGAAGATGTGGTACCAACTATTTTTACAAGTAATTTGTCTATGCAAGATTTATCTGGAGTGATTGGGGATAGAATAACATCTAGGATAATAGGGTCATGTAACATTATTAAGTTAGATGGGGAAGACAGAAGATTAGTCTAATGGTATAATATTTGGACGACTAGTTGTGTGCACGCCTTTCTATTCCTCGCACACCCTGTCCAAGCCCTCCGAATCTCAGGATTCCAATGAGGGCTTTATTATTTACTTGACAAGAAAATAAATAGGAGTATAATGGAATGGTTCGTGGTATAATATATATGGGCTTGTATTAGATTTGATTTATTGTTCTTTTAAAAAATTCATAGTAGTTAATGACGATAAAAACTTAAAGTATTCGTCAAAACCAAATGCAATAAAATCTATTGTATCTCCGTTCATGAGTTTGTTTGCTCCAAAAGAGTTTTCATTCGCCTAAACGGAAGTTAATTTATTCGATTAGCGGGATAAAATTAACTTTATACACAGCTTAAATGTTAACCAATAACTTAACTCAGCTCCGTCCAAGTTAAGATTCACTAAAAGAAAAGGTAGAGTTTCGTGGCGGTAAATAATTTGTTGCTAGTTCACAACTAGCTATACTATGTAAATGTTTTTTAAAATATAATAAAGACGTGGGTGCAAATCCCGCCAAGTCCACCCAGATTAAATAAATATATGGAAAATAGATTTTGGACAAAAGTAGATAAAACAAAAACTTGTTGGAACTGGTTAGGTTCTAAGAGTTCTAAAGGATATGGTAGATTTAAAATTAAAGGCAAACTATATTCCCCCCATAGAATTAGTTATGAATTAATTAATGGCCCAATACCTAAGGGTATGTTTATTTGCCACAAATGCGATAACCCTGCATGTGTAAATCCAGGCCATCTTTTTTTAGGTACCCAGTCTGATAATATGAAGGATTGTTTCAAAAAAGGAAGGGGGGTCACCAACATAGTCCCAAGATTTAAAAAAGGAGACATCCCATATAATCAAGAAATAAAAAACCCAGATGAAATAAGAAAAATTAAAATCTTTATAAAAGAAAATTATCCTAAAATTAGTCTTAAGGAGATCGCTTTTAAACTTGGAATTTCATACAAAACCATAAGAAACGTTAAAAGGGGCTATATTAATATTGTTGTTTAGAAGAATGTTATAATTACATAAGAAAAAGGAGACAAAAAAGTGAAAAAAACATGTGAATGTTGTCGTCACGAAAAAACCGTTTTCTTTATATTAACGATAACGTTCTTTAGTGTTCGTTCAGCTAGCCTGAGCGAATTAAAAAGGCTTTATTTTTGTTCAATCGAATGTTACGACGATTGGATTAAGAATAAAAGCTACTTAAATTAACGCCGTTAAAGTTCTTTCCTAAGGAGAAAGAAATGTTAGACCAATTTAGGTATAACACCGGACAACTCATGGAAGCGCTAACAAACCCAGTTAACCGTAGGGAGACTAGGAGGAAACATAGTTGTAATGACAAGACACTTTACCACCACCCAGAATGGCTTTTGGATATTCACATCAAAAGCGGGAGGGCGGAGAAGTTTGCTTTAAAGCAGTTAAACCAAATTAGACTTTCGATGTAAAAAACAACTCCTTAAAGGCCCCTCTTTACAGTCGGGCCTTTTTGTATTTTATTATTTTATGGAGCTTGACAATTAAAATAATAGGTATATAATGGAAATTAGATTAGTTTATTGAGTGTTGGGTTGGGTGAATACGCCTCCCTTGCAAGCGGAGGAAAACCACAAGTGAAAGGTCCGAAGGGGTCGAGTAATTTGGTAAGCGAGTATCTAAATTAAAAAATTAGTTTGCACTCGCATGGAAGGGTTTATTCTAGATAAATATTGTCCCTTCTGCCCAACACTGAGTAAATTAATAATATATAATAAATGAAAAAAATAAATACAGGGGGTCTTAAGGTTCTTTTGGTAGATTTTGAGACGGCCCCCAACAGAGCGTGGGTCTGGGGAAAATACGAACAAGATGTTATTGATTACGATAAGGAAACTTATATCCTATCTTTTTCTTATAAATGGCTGGGTGAAAAGAGAGTCTATGGAATGGGTTTGTGTGATTACGCCAAATTTAAGAAAGACCCAGAGGACGATTTTGATTTAGTAAAAGATGTTTATAAAATATGGTGCCAGGCAGATATTATTATTGCACACAACGGAGACGATTTTGATATTAAGGTTGCCAATGCAGCTTTTATAAGAAACGGTTTTACTCCACCCAATCCCGTAAAAACTATAGATACTAAAAAAATTGCTAAGTCTAAATTTAAATTTAATTCTAACAAACTCGATGATTTAGGAAATAGATTAGGTTTGGGAAGAAAAGTAGAAACTGGAGGATTTAAATTATGGAAAGGTTGTATGGAGGGCAATAAGTCTGCGTGGAAAAAGATGATTAGATATAACAAGAATGATGTTATTCTTCTTGAAAAAGTTTATTTAAAAATTAGGCCGTGGGCAACCAATCATCCAAATATGAATATTATGGCTGATCATAATTCTTGTTCTTCATGTAATTCTAAAAACATTGAACAGAGAGGTTGGACTTACACCGCGGTTTCTAGGAGGAAGAAATTTGTTTGTAAAGATTGTGGAAAGTGGAGTTCTGGGAGAGTAGAAAAATTAGAAAATATTAATTTGAGATAATATGTCAGAAAATTCCAATGTTAGTCTAGTAGTTCCAAATAAAAAAGAGGAGGTTTCTAAAATGAATAGGCATGAAAGAAGGAAGCTGGCTGTTTTTGAAAGAAGAGAACCTCAGATTGAAAAAGCAATTAAACTCAGAAATCAAAAAGAAAAAGAATTTTTAGATAGACAACTAAGTGTCAAACATATGGTGGATATTAATAAAGAAAAGTCGTTTAATAGAAAATTAAATAAAAAAAATGCTTAACTATATTATAATTGGAATTATTTTCTTTTTAGCGGGACTACTTATTGGTACTTTTCAAGGTTATGATTCAGGGCATATGGATGGATATGACAGTGGCTATGAAGATGGTGGAAATGGAATGGACGAGTATGGAGATCCTTTTGAAGACGATAAGATTTAATGTTATACTGTTTTGGGTGTTCTTGTTTTAATTTAGGAGGATGACATGGTTGAATTTTGTCCCAACTGTGGCGATAAACCTATTCCTTGTATCGCTAAGGAATACAAAGATGTTTTGTTTTGTGGAACCAACTGCATAAGGGAGTTTCGTCAAAAAGAAGAGGAGAAGGAAGATGGCCCCAAAGATGATAAAAATTGAGTTCCAAAAAGGTTTTCAGCTTTGGCAATTACTTGACGCCCTCACGAACATATTAAATCGTGAGGCTACTCTCAGAGAGTACCAGTGTACGGGTGTTGAACTCGATATTCACCCAGAATATCTTATTCAGCATTATGTTGAAAATAACGGTACACAACGATACGAAGCTGGGAGGGAGGAGTTGGTTCGTAGTTCTGGATGGCGAGCGTCTATGTCATGAGTCCTATGTTTTAAACCCCTTTTCTATAAAGGGGTTTTGTTTTTAAAGGCCTCCAGGACCTCGCTGGGCCTCGCTGGTGAGGTTTTTAGGCCAAAAACGAGCCTACCTACCACTAAGGGTGCCTAACCCTCAAATACTGGCTCTTTCTAAAATCATTTTTTGTAATAGTTTTTGCGGAAAGTCAATGGCCCTCAACTCCTACCAAAAAGACTAAAATGAAATTATTGTGTTATTTAGTAAATAGTTTTTAATAGCATAAAAAAAGGCTCACTTGTTAGGTGAGCCCTTCTTTATTCTATTAAATTATTAAGCGACTACAGTTG
Source organism: Minisyncoccota bacterium (assembly GCA_041663725.1). GTDB lineage: Bacteria > Patescibacteriota > Minisyncoccia > Phycocordibacterales > UBA9973 > UBA9973. Next base: position 4,737 of record JBAYME010000021.1, read on the forward strand.
GTGAGGCTGTGATATCCTTAAGTGATGCGTTTGCTGCGGCTTTTGTTATATCCAACATCAATACATCTGTAAGCTGATTAAGTTCCTCGAGGCTTACTTTTGTTTCTCCATCCTCAATCTTCTTGATTCCTTTCTTTTGCTCATCAATTTCCTTATCAAGTTCAACTATAGTGTCATTTATATCTTTTTGGGCAGAAATTTTATTTTCTTTTGTTTCTGCTATAGACTCATTAAGTGACTTAATAATTTCATCTTGTTCCTTTCTCAAGTCTTCTGCGTCTGGGTTAGCATCTTCTATCTTTGACTTTGCATAGGTTGCTCTTGCGATATCCTTAGTATCTCTTGCTATTGCCTCATCGTATGACTTAATTGAATCCTTTGTTGTTATTTTTTCTGTTTCTAGGTTTGCAATTTTTGTCATTCTTTTTGAAATGAGTTCCATTCTGAGCTGATCTCTTGCTATTACCTTTACTGCTGCTATTGTTTTCTGGTAGTTTGTGTTTAACATATGTTTGTTTTATTTTATTGGTTATTTTAATTAATTCTTTTCTAATTCTTCTTTCTTCTTTTCCGAATCCGTATTTTGGTTTTTCTAGGACTTGGTTTATAAGTCTACTACATTGAGGTTCTGTTAACCCCCACTTGGTATGGCCTCTTTCTCCATTCCATGGATTAATTAAATAGAATCCGTATTCTTCCCTTCTTTTTTTGAATATGAGATATAGATCATATTGTAGTTTTACTACTAGACCTCTATATTCATTTCCTTCTTTTGTTAAGGTGACTGTTTCATCTATTTTTATTGGTATTTTCATATTTGTTTTTTGCTAATTTTTCGACCTTTATTAATTGTTAGGCTTCTTCAGCCCTCACCTTTTCTTTGTTTTTTCATTTTGTTATTTGGTTAATAAATGACCTTTAAAGTTTAATTTTTCAAAACTCTTAGGGAAGGCTAATTTAAATATCCAAATTGAATATCTACACGCCTTTAGTTCGGAGGAACCAAATAAATGGTGTGATAGTTCATGTAAAGCAGTTATTATACTTGTATTTTGTAATATAATTGTTTTACTTTGGACATTATAGCAACTTTGAGTTTTTTTGTCAAACTTGACTTTTGGATTTTTAATTTCATAATTATTGCAAATTGTTTTTAATAATGAAATTATTTGGTTTTCTTTTTTTGTTTCTTTTTTATTATTCCAATTTTTATAGAATAATTTTTTCCATTTTTTAATTATGGTTAATTCTTTTTCAATTGGAGGTTGTGGTTCTTTAAGAATTTCTTCTTTAGTTGGATACATTTTAATAACTAGGTATATGTCTTCCTTCATAGTCTTCTTCAGGTGTAGACATTTCTTTTTTATTAATGTAGTCTGTTGGGTCTCCTATATATTCTGTCACTTGTCCTCCGACTGATTCGAATAATTCATTTGTTTTTTTGACTGTATCTGCCATTCTTAATAGAATTTCTTCTATTAATACTAATGTATTGTCTACGTTTATTTTTTCTGGGTTTGTGTCGAGTTCTAATCCAAAGTTGTCTATTATTGCGTCTATGTTATCCTTTTCTTGATTGAAGTATTCATCGAATTTTTCTGGTAAATTTTCAATTGAGACGTCTATAACAGTTTCTTGGTTATCTAGTTTTTCTTCAATGTCTTCTTGTCTGTTTTTTGGTTTTTCTATTTCTTTAGTATTTTTGTTGAAGTTGTATCCTGCGTTTGGTAGATATGTTGATATTATTGGTTTTTCTTCTTTTTCAATAACTTTATATGTTATTGATCTTTTAAGGAGTTTCATATCTCCTTTAATTTCGCAGTTATACATTACGTCTTCTTCAATTGCATTTCCTTCTCCTTCTGAGGATAGTCTTAGTTTTCCTCTCGTTTTGCTCATATTTAATGGGCTTCCATTTCTGAAGAAAAATATATTTTCTGCTTTTTGGGTTTTTTTGTTGATCTGTAATGCAATAATAGCCATAGATCCTTTTGCTCCTATTGTTGGTGTTTGTTTTTCGATAAATCTCGCTGTTTCTATTGCGATTGATTCTGTGTCGTTAAAGTTTTCGCATGTGTATGTTGTTGAGTAGCTTTTTATTTCTTTTGTTGTGTATACGAAACCTAAACTTTCATGTAGTTTTTGTAGTTCTTTATCGTTTGATATGACTCCATTATGTACTACTGCATAATCATATTTTAATGATCCATTTGATACTATTATTGGATGTGTTTGAGCCATTTTATTTTCTGTGGATGTTGGGTTTCTGTGATGGGCAATAATTTTGTTTGATTCGTTTAGATTAAGATCAATAATGAATTTTATCGGTTCTGTTGCTCTCATTATTTTTATCTCATCTTTTTCATTAATTGTAATTATTCCGAAACCTTCTGTTCCTCTTTTGTGTTGATCTTCATATTGGCTTAAGATCCATTCGTTAACTGGTTTAGCTTTTATCTCTTTTCCTCCACTCTTGTGGTTTGTGTTTATTGCTCCTAGTATTCCACACATTTTGTTTATTCGTTAATTCTTGTTGCTCTAGTAATTTCGACCGGTTGATTTGGCTGTAGTATTTCTTGGGGGGCGGAAATACCAGTTTCTATTATATCTTCATTGTTTTCCTCAAGAAGTTCTGTTTCTTCAGTGTCTTCGGATACTTCTTGTTCTATTTGGTTTATTGTATTGTTTGTTTTTACTTCGTCGTCTCCATTTGCTTCGATTGCGATTTCTTTTCTTTCTTCTTCTTTACTTAATTTATTGATTATTTTGAATATTTCGCCTTTGTTTGCGTCGGTTTCTTTTGTGTCGTCAATAAGTTCTTTATTGTTTTTTTCTGCTTTTTTAATAATGTTTTTATCTACATTATATACTGTTTCTATGAATTTTTTGGTGTTTAATTCAACTCTATCTTTGTAGGGAATTCCAATAATGAATATGTCTTTTGTTGTTTTTTCTATTTTACCTGTTATGAAGTTTATTTTGTTTTTTTCTTGTCCTTGGTATTCTTCTGTATAGGTATTATACATATTTGTCATTATTTTTTGGATTGTCTCTTGATCGCTTTTTGTTTTTGCTATTTCAAGTCCAGATATGACTTCTTTTTCACCATTCATAATGATGTAGGATTCTATTCCTTTTCTTATCCCGAAGAAGAAGAATTGTTTACTTAATTTCCAGTTAAATGCTGCCATTTTTTGTGACAATACTTCTGTAAATGTTTTTACGTTGAGATCATTGTTGTAATCTATTTTGTAGATTTTACTCAATGATTCTATATCTTTATCTTTTGATATTTTGAGGAATTCTTTTTCTGATAGTATTGTTTTCTTTGGTGCTTCTTTTTCTTGTAGTTGTAATCCCCATCCAATTCTTATGTCGTAATCAGCAGCTTGTTTGTCTGCTAATACTTTATTTGGATTTAATATATAATCTATTTCTTCTTTATATGTTTCGTATAATTCGAATTGTTTTATATATTTTTTAATTTTGTTGAATACTACGGTGGTTATTAATTTGTATTCAGTTAAAGCTAATGATTGGAGCGCATTTCCCATTTCGTTAGTTCTGATTATAATATCTCCGTATTTTTCGTTGAATTGTTTTGGATTGTTTGTTATTTCATTATATACTGTTGCTAAGTACGCTAATGTTGCTTTTGCTATTTGTGGGGTTGTTAGCCATTCAGCCGATTGTGTTCTTAGTTCGTATGTGTATCCTGGATCTCCATTTGTTTTTTTGTATTGTGCGTCTACTCTGAATGAAATATCTGGTGTACAATATTCTCCATATCTTGAAGATGATCTCATTCTTACCATTTGGTTTACTTTGTTTTCTCCTAGAGTGAGTGGAAGCAAGAATGATGCCATTCTTTTATGTATTGCTTGTACTTTTGCTTTCATTGTGTGTTGGTCTTTTGTTAGACTATTTGAAAGTTCAAAGTGTACATGTCCTCCTATTGGAGCGTATCTGCTTAAGGTTGACATTTGGAATGATGGGGCAATTTCATGGAATTTTTTGAATATTTCTTCCATATTTTTAACTAGATCTTTGGGGGTATTTTCAGCTGAGGGTCTTATTTCTGCTGTGGCGTTATGTCCGTCCCAGCCTATGTTCCCAAAATTTTTGTATGAGTATCCATCTCCCTTTGAACTTATTTTGAATTCTTTGTTTGATGTTAGGAGTGTTTTTATTGTTGCTGCCGCATCTAGTTTTTTGTTTTCCATTTCTAGATTGAATTCTGGGTCTGCTCCTATTTTGAATTTTAAGTTTGACATTTTTTTTGTTGTTAATTTTTTGGACCTTTATTGTTAATTATTTTTTGCAATTCTTTTGTTCTATTGAATTCATGTAAACATTTTGGGCATATGGTTACTTCGTCGTTTGTTTCTCTTGTTTGTCCAAATATGTTTGGATTGTTTATGATTGGTTGATTGTTGTTTGAGGCGAATAAGTGTTTACATTTTGGACATATTGCTCCCATGTTTATTATTGGGTCTAATGTGTATTCTTCTTCGTCTCTTTCTATTATTAGGTCTATGTTTTCTGATTCCCCGTTATCTATTGTTTTGTCGACTTTTTCTATTAGGTTTATATTATAATTTAGGGATTTGCCTCTATATTTTCCATTTGTAATGATTATTTCTACGGCCGTTTCTCCGTAAATTTGTTTTATTTTTCCTTTTGTGTTTTTTAGTGTTTTTATATTTACAATATCTCCTATTTTATATGTTGTTTTTTGTTGTGTTGGGTTTTCTGTTACGATTAATTCGGATGTATTTATTTCTTGGTTACATTCTGGACATTCTAGATTTGTGTTTCCTGAATCTGAGTTATCCGTATCGTAATTTTCTGCATAAACTTCTCCATTTTCTGCTATTTTTAAGTTTACTGTTCCGTATTCTACTACATCCATAGTGAATTTTGCGTATTCTATTTCTGCGTTGCAATGTGGACACTTAATCATTTCTTTTTTTTGTTTTTGTTTACGACCTTTATGTTTTTAGATATTTATTTATGAAGTAATTTATTATTGCACTTTTGTTTCCGTATTCTTCCGGATGCCATTGTACTGCAAAAATTGGTAATTTTTTATGTTCAAAGGCTTCTATAATTCTATCTGTAGATGCAAGAATGTTTAGTTCGGTTTTTTCGTTAATTTCTTCTATTTCTTTTTTTGTGTTTATTGTTGTTGTTTTTTCTTGTTTTCTTTCTATAAATGCAAATCCTTGGTGGTGGAATGAGTTTACATTTATGTTTTCTTTTTCTTCTGTTATGTATTTGTTTTCTATGAAGTATTTTTCTAGTGATCCATAGATTTTTATTGTGTGTGCAAATTCTTGTCTCGTTGCTAATTCATTTGTATTTGCATTGTGTAATTCTTCAATATTACTTAAGTTTTGTTTGAAGTTAGGTAATTTAAAGATTAATCCTAGGATTTGCATACCTCTACATATTCCCATTATTGGTTTTTGTTCTTTTATGAATGCTTCGATTAGGTAGAGATCTGTTTTGTCTCTTTTTGTATTACATGCTATTGAGTTGTTGTTTTTTTTGTCGTAAATGAGTGGGTTTATATCTGCTCCTCCTGTTAGGATTAAAGCATCGCAAGTTTTTGCAATTTCTTCTGCTTTTTCTTTGTACTCTTTTTCCTTCTTAGGATCTGTATAATCAAGTATTTTGTTTACGATTGTGGGGATGATGATGGGAAGTGTTTTGTTGTTTGTGAAGGCGGTAATATATGCTGTGTTTATCCTATTATCTTTACTGATTATGGAGGATGTTATTGCTATTTTTTTCATGGTTTATTTTTTATTCGTCTTTTGGTTCGACTTTTATTGTATTTAGTTTTTTTACTAAGTTTTTTTTGTTTAGTGTCCAGATCCATGCTGTTATTTGGTTTCCGGAGTTTGAGTTTAATTTTGATTTTGTTTTTGTTATTGTTCCGTATTTATTTTTTAATATGAATTTTTCTAAATTAGATCCGTATTTTTCTTTTGTTACTCCAGTAAATAATATGAACGTTGGTAAGTTTCCTTCTTCTACACTATTTGGGCTTTCTCCCCACGAATCATGATGATAGTGTCTTTTCATTTTTTTAAGTATTTCTTTGTTGTTTGGTTCGTCTGAAATATCTTGAAATTCGTCTAATCCACAACAGGATGTGTCTGATATGTTCATATGATTAGTTTATTGTTTCTTTTAATTTATCTTCTTTTACGACCGTTTGTAAGAATGATTCCCATCCCATTGGGATTTTTTTGTTTGATCTATATTCTATCCAGTTTTTTATTATGTTTCCTTTAAACCAGTAGTCTATTCCTTTTTTGGTGAAATGGTTGAATAGTTCCAGTGTATTTTCTGTTATTGGGGAATTTTCATATTGGATTTTGCGTCCGTATTTATCTTTGGTTGGTTGTGTTATTTCTGTTAGTATTTTTTGTATTTTAGAAAAGTTTTCTTGTGCTAATGCGAAGTTGTTTTCATTTATTGCCTTAGTGATATCTTTTATTTTTATTTTTGATAGTATTTCTTTTTCTATGTTGTTTTTTGGTGTTGATGTAACTACAATAGAGACTGCTAGTCTTGTCATACTCATAACAAAAGACATTAATGCGTAATCTTTTAACCAAAAATTTGATAAGGTTCTGTATTCTAGTCCGTGTGTCGGTAATCTGTATTCTCCGGCTCTTCCGTAGGTTTCTCTTCTTTTTTTGTTTCCCTCGCTTCTGTCTAGTAATACACATGTGTTTCCAACAATGATATCTAGCATATTTACTAGTCTTTCTGGTGTTTTTTTGAAGATTTTATCTGCTTTTGTTCCTGTTGGTGTATTTTTTCCTATATGTATGTGTCCTCCTGCAGACCTCGACATATACTTTGATGCATCTTTAATTCCTATTTTTGCTTTTTTGTCGTGTGCATTGTGACTTGGTGAGCATCCGAATTGTCTGGAGCTTGCATCTAGTGTGTCTAGTTCTTCTTTTGTTATTTGAACTGTTTGATCAAATATTACTTTAAGAGTTTGGTCGTTTTTTGTTTTTTCGTATAGAGTTCTAAAACAGTCTGAAATTGAGCTTGCTAATAATTCTCTGCATGTACTTGGTCTTGGGTTTAGTTCTGCCTGTACTCCGTCAATTATGATTTTTCCTTGTCCTGCTCCTGCATGTAATCCTTCTTTGGGAATTATTTTTTCTGCTCCTATTATTCTTTCTCCATTGTTGAAGAAAAATTCTGGGTCACATCCAAATACAATTGGATGGTAGTATGCTATTGGTTTTAACATGGTTTTTATTGTTTAATATTAAATTTTTTTATATTTATTTCTTTTATTGTTATGTGTACATATAGAGGGCTTGTAATGTTATAGCTTTTCCAATATTTGTTAGTTTTGGATTTAAGACTTCTTTTACTGTTAGTATTTGTTCTGTATCATCAATTGAGTTGAATATTCTGAATTTGTGTGTTTTTGAGTCATATCTTATTTTTTTGCTGCTTCTTATTAATCCTCCAGCTAACATTATTGTGTAATTGGTATGACCCTCTTCTATCATTCTTACTAAATGGATTAGGCTTTTTATTAGTATTAGTTTGGGTTTTTCCATATTATTGTTTTATATTAAATTCTTGACCTATGTTAATAATTTTATGTGTTGATTGGTGTGTCGATTCGATGAGTGTTAAATCTGAGAGGAAGTATGTGTTTTTTATTTTGTTATCCCATTTAACTTCAATTTCAGATGACTCTAAAAACCTTATGATTGTTCCTTTTATTTTTCCGTATATTCCTCCCCATAGAGGGTTCGATGGTCTATCTTTATATATGTATTTTTTTAAGATTACTCTTTGTCCGGCCTTTGGGTTATTCATATTTATTGTTTTATGTTGAATTCTTTGCCTAGGTTGATAAGTTTGTGTGTTTGTTCGTTTTCTTTTTGTGTTTTAAGTATATCTATTTCGTATCTGTTTATTATTGCTAGTTCTGTGAGTCTATCGTAGTTTAAACTTCTACTTCCTATTAACCAACTGTATTTGTATCCAAACATTTGTTGTGCCTCGTTTCCGCTCGCTGTGTTTTGACAGATAAAAATTTGTTCTTCACCGAAAGCCGGTGGATCTATGGATATTTTAGCTTCTTCTATATTGTGTCCTTCTAGATAGCATTTTATTTTCATTCCGTGTTTTAGAATCATATTAGTTATTTTTGTTTAAATCATTAATAATAATTCCTTGTCTTCTGAAATCTTGGAATACCATTTTATGGAAGCTGCTATCACTTGATGTTGATGATATTGTTATTACTTTTCCGGTTGGTAGTGTTGCTTTGTAATGTTTTCCGTTATGTGTTATTGATCGGCAGTATGGATTTATAATTTTAATCAGATTCTTTATTTTCATAATTTTCGTTTATTAGTTCTATAGAAAGGATAGTTAGTATTATTAGGAGCATTATCCAGTATTTGTGGTAATATGTTTGTTGTAGTAGTATTCCCCCAACGATTAGCCAGATTTGATATATTATTGTATTTTTCATGTTAGTCTATTATTGAATTTAAACTTATAACTCTACAGTTTGTTTCTTGTGCTTTTTCGTGGTCGTATGCGTATTTGTCTGCTTTTTTAAGGCTTGAGAATGTTAGTAATCTACCACAGGGATTGTTTTTGTCGTATATTTGTAGTGGTATTATTTTTTTACCTTTAAATTCTATGATTGCGTATAGTTGTTTCATGTTGTTAAATTTTAAGTAATAATATACAATCCAGGAGAGATATGCCAATAAGTTCCCTATTGGCCGCCTTATCGAAGGCGGTGAACTCATATCCTTTAACTCGAATCGAACGAGCTAAATACCTCCCAAGGATTATATACTATTTAATCTCATTTCTGAGAAGTGAATTGATAAATTAAGGGAGAATATTTGTTAGTTTTCTCCCTTTTATACTCTTATACATAACAAACTTTTTTAAGCCACATTTGGTGTTTTTTAACCTTTTCTTCTCTTTCTTTTTCTTCTTTTTCTTTTTGTGCTTGTTTTTCTGTTTCTGTTTGTTCTTGTTGCATATTAGCTCCTAAGAGTATTTTCTGTCTTGTAAGGGACAGAAATGGAGGAACTTTTGATTCCTCCCAATCTATCTCTTATTTGGTTTTTACTATAATGTTTTTATCAGCCATATCAAATGAAACTTCGTCGTCTATGGCGATGTCTATTTTTCCATCGACTGTTTCATCGTATTC
>JBAYME010000022.1:0-13197 GCA_041663725.1 Minisyncoccota bacterium
CAAGTCTTGTACTCACCGCCCGTCAAGTCAAGGGAGCCGGGAGTACCCGAAGTCTCCACATAAGTGGGGCCTAAGGTAAGTTCGGTAACAGGGACTAAGTCGTAACAAGGCACGGGTAGCGGAAGCTGCTCGTGGATTAATTCAATTTGAAAAACGCTTAACTATTGTGATTTATCATGTGGTTAGGTTAAATTCCAAACACTTCGGTGTTTGGAATGTGAGTCGGTATTGTATGCCTCAATTGAGCATGCAATAGTTTGTTTGAACTTAAAACAAAATGACAAGTGTGGAAAGACATACATTTAAAAAGTTTAAAATAGAACGAAACAAAACATAGAACAGCAAAAAACACCCATATCGGGTGTTTTTTCTGTTATAATAAATAGGTGGCTGAAAACAAAAACAAAAAACGAATTGGAATATTACGAGGTGGGGCGGGGAAGCATTATGAAAACTCTTTAAAAAAGGGAGGTGAAGTCATTGCTTTTATTTTTGAAAATTTATCCGATCAATATAAAACTGTAGATATTTTAGTAGACAAAGAAGGAATATGGCATGCTGGAGGATTGCCAATAGATCCTCAAGATTTAAAAAATAAAATTGATCTTATTTGGAATGTTTCGCATCCAAATTTTAATAAAATTTTAAAAAATTTACCTATTGCAAATATCCGGCTCGATTCTTCTCCTATTATTGAACAGAGTCGAATGATGTTAAATAAAAATATAAAAAATTTTGGAATTAAAATTCCACAACATATTGTTTTTCCAGTTTATCAGAAAGATTTTGATGGGCCTAGAGAACAATATGCTGTAAAAAAAGCAAAAGAAGTTTTAAAAAAATTTGGAGCACCTTGGATTATAAAATCTTTTTATGATAATTCTGAAATGGGAATACATGTGGCTAAAACTTTTCCAGAATTAGTAAAAGCCATCAACGATGGAGTTTTTCATGAAGAAAGTATTTTAGTTGAAGAATTAATTGCTGGTAAAAATGCGACAGTGCATTCCGTAAATAATTTTCGTGGAGAAAATGTCTATAGTTTACCTCCAACTGAAAACAGAAATGGAATTATTATTTCTCCAGGTAATTTTTCTAAAGATGAAAAAGATAAATTAATTAAATTATCTAAACAACTACATCAACATTTAAATGCCTCACATTATACAAAATTTGATTTTATTATTCATAAAAATAAAAATATTTATTTGATTAATATAGATTTTCTGCCTAATTTAGAAAAAAGTTCATGTATTCATGATTGTTGTGAATCAGTTGGAACCAAATCTAATCATTTATTTTCACATCTAATAGAACTAGCTTTAAATAGAAATATATAAATGTTATAATAATTAGGTTGTTTTTATCTGTGGCGGGTTATCGCACTCACATAGGCACATATGTTGGAGGTTCGCCATAACCCGCCTCACATGAAAATAAGATTAAATACATTATCGAAAGATAGTGTATTTTTTTATTTTAAAAATTTATTTTTGTCCAATGCAAAATTTTGAATTAAATTACTACCCCAGCACTAAAATTTTAAAATAATTTTTTTTTATTTTCCATTTTGCTAATTTTTTTTGAATTTAATTTTCTTTTAAAAAAATTTAATGCCGTGTACTCAATTTTTTAAATTTATTTTATAAATAAAAAATTGGTAGTTATCCACAGTTTTATAAAAAAACTATTGTATATAATTTTATTATGCGAGATAATTAAATTAGTTCACAGCAATAATTATTAAAAATATTTTTTTTAATTATTAAAAATATTTTTAGGTCGTTTTATTGCAAACTAAACCCGCACACTTATTTTTTAATTTAATTAGAGTTATTGAAAAATAAGTGTGCGGGTAAAATTAAAAATTAATTTTTTAAAATATTATGGCAGCAAAAAAGAAAGTAAAGAAGGTTGCAAAAAAAGTTGCAAAAAAAGTTGTTAAAAAAGTTGCAAAAAAGAAAGCAAAAAAGACAACAAAAAAGAGATAATATCTCTTCCTACTTCTAAAAAATTCTCTACCATTTGGTTGAGGATTTTTTAGTTTTTAGTAAGTATTTTCTCTTTTACTTAATAATAGATTTTTACTTAAAAAATGGGTTAAATTATGTTAATATATAAGTTATGTCATTATTTAAAAAACTGTTTGGTGATACTAGTTCAAAGTTTATAAAAAATACAAATTCTTTAGTTTCTAAGATAAATAGCTTAGAGGCAGATTTTTCACTCTTAAAAGATGACGATTTTCCTCAAAAAACATTAGAGTTTAAGGATAGATTGAAAAAGGGTGAGACTCTTGATGATATATTGCCAGAAGCTTTTGCATTGGTGCGTGAGGCTCAAAAAAGAACTTTGAATATTAGGCTTTACGATGTACAGCTTGTAGGTGGTATAGCCTTACATGATGGTAAAATTGCTGAGATGAAAACCGGTGAAGGTAAGACAAACGTAGCAACATTACCAATTTATTTAAATGCACTAACTGGATTGGGCGCACACCTAGTCACAGTTAATGATTATTTGGCTCGTCGTGACTCTGTTCTGATGGGACAAGTTTATGATTTTTTAGGATTAAGTATTGGAGTTATAAATTCACAAAATGTTTCTTATTTATATGATCCAAAACATGTTGAGGAAGATAAAGAAAGAGATACTGTAGGTGAGTTTAAAATTATTTATGATTTTTTAAAACCATGCTCCAGAAAAGAAGCTTATGGTGCAGACATTACATATGGAACAAATCATGAATATGGTTTTGATTACCTGCGAGATAATTTAGCAACACGTACCCTAGATTTAGTTCAGCGTGAACACAATTTTGCAATTGTTGATGAAGTGGATTCTATTTTAATAGATGAAGCACGTACTCCACTTATTATTTCTTCATCTTCTGGGGATTCTGAAGATTTTTATATAAAATTTTATCAAATAGCTAAACAACTTAAGAAAGATATAGACTATACTATTGATGAAAAATTAAGAGCCATATCTTTGACTGATGATGGAATAACTAAAGCTGAAAATTTATTAGGTGTAGAAAATATTTATACTGAAAAAGGAATAAAATATGTTCACCACCTAGAAACTGCAGTGAAGGCGCAATCTATTTTTGAAAAAGATAAAGATTATGTTGTTAAAGAAGGAGAAGTAATCATTGTTGATCCTTTCACTGGACGTCTTCAGCCAGGACGACGTTGGTCTGAGGGAATTCACCAGGCTATTGAAGCCAAAGAAGGTGTAAAGATTGAAAAAGAGACTCGTTCATCGGGTTCCATTACTTTTCAAAATTATTTTCGTTTTTACAAAAAACTTTCTGGAATGACAGGAACAGCAGAAACTTCAGCAGAAGAATTTTTAAAGGTTTATGGTTTAGATGTAATAGTAATTCCTACAAATAGGCCAGTTGTTAGATTGGACAATAGAGATTTAATTTTTCAAACTGAAAAAGGAAAGTTTCAAGCAATTGCAAAAAAGGTAAAAGAATTAAATCAAAAAGGTCAGCCAGTTTTAATCGGAACGATCTCAATTGAAAAAAATGAACTTCTGTCTGTTTATTTAAAACAAGAAGGAGTAAAGCACGTTATTTTAAACGCAAAGAACCATGAGGGAGAAGGAGAAATAATTGCCCAGGCTGGTAAAAGAGGTATGGTGACTATAGCTACCAATATGGCAGGTCGTGGAATTGATATTAAATTAGGAGGTAATCCTATCGTAGACGAAGAATATGAATTTGTAAAAAATGCAGGTGGTCTTTTTGTGCTCGGTACTGAACGTCACGAAGCACGCAGAATCGACAATCAACTTCGAGGTCGCTCTGGTAGACAAGGGGATCCAGGAGCTACTCAATTTTATGTTTCTTTTGAAGATGATTTGATGCGAGTTTTTGGATCAGATAGGTTAAAAAATATGATGGGACGTTTCGGTATACCCGAAGATGTGCCAGTAGAAAATGGTTTTGTTAGTCGTGCACTAGAAGGGGCTCAAGCAAAGATTGAAGGTTTTCATTTTGATGCTCGTAAAAATACACTTGAATATGATGATGTTATGAATCACCAGAGAGAATCTATCTATGCTAGACGTAGGAGGATGATGCATGCTGATAAAGAAGAAATTGAAAAATTAATTGAAGAAACATTAGAAAATAGACAAGAAAGAGAAAGTTTAGAAAAATTAATAAAAGAAAAAAGAGAAAAATTAGGAGATGAAGCATTTTTTGAAACAGTTCGTAGAATTGCTTTTTATACTACAGATACTCTATGGATGGAGCATTTAGAGGCAATGGACTATTTACGTTCATCTGTGAACTTACGTGCCTACGGCCAACGTGAGCCAATTGTAGAATATAAAAAGGAAGGTCTGTTTATGTTTAAACAAATGGAAGAAAATTTTAAAGAACAAGTACTTTCACTAATTCAGACTATCAATACAGAAAATATTAAAATTTCTAAAGATGAAGGAGTAAAGCAAACTTTAATTGAGAGTCATGCTGAACCATCTGAGTTTTCAGATGTGAAAGAAGTCAAGATTGTAGAAAAAAAAGATTCTATTTTAAATATAGGAAGAAATGATCCGTGTCCATGTGGGGCTATTAATCCAGCTACTGGTGATGTATTTAAATATAAGAAATGTGGTTTGATTAATGCACCACAGCATCGAAAATCGTTGATAAATTAAATTTTTACTTACGAGGCATAAAAATAAACATTATAAATAAAAATTTAGTATTAGTATGAAAAATTTGGAAATAGGTGGATTGTATAAACATTATAAAGGAACTAAGGTAAAGGTTATTTGTGAGGCAATTCATAGTGAGAATCAAGAACATTTAGTGATCTATATGCACCTAGAAGATGGAGTTATTTGGGCTCGTCCAAAGCATATGTTTTTAGAAAGTATCATTATTAATGGAAAAGAAATTGAAAGATTTGAAAAAATTGATGAAGAGATTTTAATAAAATCTAGTGTAAATTAATTTATGAAAATAAAAATTGGTTCTACTAATGATATAAAAGTGAAGGCATTGGAAGAGATATTAAAAGATTATTCGCATTTAAAGGATGCTGCAATTTTTGCTATAAAGGTGTCTTCTAATGTTGCAAATCAACCGAAGTCATTAGATGAAACAATAAAAGGGGCAATGAATCGTGCGTCAGGTGCTTTTATAGATTGTGAATATAGTTTTGGAATAGAATCAGGAATTATGGCAGTACCAAATACTAAAACAGGATTTATGGATGTTTGTGCTTGTTCAATTTTTGATGGTAAGGAATATTATTTAGGATTATCTTCTGCCTGGGAGGTTCCACAAAAAGTAACTGATTATATGATAAATGAGGGATTAGATATGACTCAGGCATCTGTTAAGGCGGGTTTTACAAAAAATATAAAGATTGGATCAGCTGAAGGATTGATAGGTATTATGACTAAAGGAAGATTAGTTAGAAAAGAATATACAAAAGAAGCAATTAGAACAGCTCTTATTCATTTAGAGAAAATATAATTTATGCAAAATTTTATAAAAAAATTAAAGATTGGAAGATTAAAAAGGAAGATGATTGCTATCTTGGCGGAATTGCATTTATATAGTAAGTATTCAAAAGGTCTTAAAATTGTTGGAATTACTGGTACAAATGGTAAGACAACTACAGCCGATCTTTTGTATAAGATAGCAATAGGTTTAGGATATAAAGCTGGTTTTATAGGTACCACCGGTACATTGATAAATGGTGAAGAATTTAAAATGGAACGTAAAATTCCAACTACTCCAGATGTTCTTTCATTAAATAAGATTTTTTCTGAAATGAAAAAACAAAATTGTGAGTATGTATTTATGGAAGTTTCTTCTCATGCACTTGATCAAAAGAGAGTAGCAGGTGTTAAATTTATTGGAGGAATTTTTACAAATCTAACACACGATCATTTAGATTATCATAAAAATTTTGAAAATTATTTTAAAGCTAAAAAGAAATTTTTTAAGATGCTACCAAAAAGTGCTTTCGCTTTAGTAAATGGAGATGACGAATATTGTAAAAGAATGCTAGAAGACATAAAAGCTAAAAAATATTTGTATGGTTTTAATAAAAAAGGAGATTTTTACGGAGAGATTTTAAAAATAAGTTTTGATGGTATAAAATTAAAGGTTAATGAACTTGCCCGCCTTCATAATATTTCGGGAGCAGGCGGGGACATAATTCAATCAAAACTTTTAGGTAAATTCAATGCTTATAATTTATTATCAGTCTGGAGTGCTTGTAGGTTGCTTAATTTTGATATGGGAAAAGTTAAGAAAAATTTAGAAAATATTGAAGCACCAAAGGGTAGATTTGACCATTTTGTTTCTGCCGGAGGAATTTTAGGAATTGTAGATTATGCTCATAGTCCTGATTCACTTGAAAAAGTTTTGAATACTATAAATGAATTTAAAGATGAATACAGTAAAATAATCACTGTTTTTGGTTGTGGTGGAGATCGTGACCCAATGAAGCGTAAGGTGATGGGAAAAATTGGAACAACTTTTTCTGATATTGCAATTTTTACATCGGACAATTCTAGAAGCGAGGATCCAGAAAAAATTATTAATGAAATGAAAGAAGATTTAACCATTATTGATTTAGAAAAAGTTAAATCAATATCTAATAGGCATGAAGCAATAAAAGAGGCAGTAAGTTTGGCTGGGAAAGGAGACATAATATTATTGGCAGGTAAAGGTCATGAAAATTATCAAGAAATAAAAGGTGTTAGATATCATTTTGATGATATGGAAGAATTGAAGAAAAATCTTAATTAGTTAAAAGGTAAAATTAAAAAATAAAATGGAAACAGAAACTAAGGTGTGTAAAAAGTGCCAACAAAATTTTGAATTAGATCAAGATGATTTTTCTTTTTATGAAAAGATGCAGGTGCCAGCACCAAATATTTGCCCAGATTGTAGATTTAAAATTAGATCTCAATGGAGAAATGAAATGACTTTATATTCAGGAAGAAAGTGTAATTTATGTGAAAAAAATATTTTATCAATGTATAATCCTAAGTCACCATATGTTATATACTGTTACGATTGTTTTTATTCTGAAAAATGGGGACCAAAAGATTATGCAATAAAATATGATAAATCTCGACCATTTTTTGACCAAATGAATGAACTTTTAATAAAGGTTCCTAGGATTAACTTGGGTGTTTCTTCTGGTGACGGTCCTAATATAAATAGTGAATATTTAAATATGGCTAGTAGTTGTAAAAATTGTTATTTAATTTTTAATGGGGGAATCAATGAAGATGCAATGTATATGCGTGGAGTTAGACATTCTTCAGATTCAAGTGATTGTTATTTTGCTGAAAAAATTGAAAGATGTTATGAAGTAATTAACATACAACAATCAGCCGGTATTACTTGGGGCCAAAATGTAAATAGTTGCGTTGATTCACAATTTATTTTAAACAGCAGTGGCTTAATTGATTGTTTTGGTTGTGTAAATTTAAGAAACAAAAGTAATTGTTATTTTAATGAACAATTAAACCAAGAAGAATATCAAACAATAACTAAGGAGGTAAAGGGAAGTTATGGAAAGTTTGAGGAATTTAAAAAAAAGTTTGAAGAATTTTCTAAAACATTACCACGTAGATCAAATAATAATTTAAAAAGCGTAAATTCAACAGGAGATTATCTTACTGAGTGTAAAAATGTTGTTAACTCATTTGAGGTTGCTGTCTCTGAAAATTGTAAATATCTTTTTTCTTCTAAATTTATAAAAGACTCTCTCGGTACCATTGGTTATGGTACTAAATCAGAACTATTACTTGAAGTTGTTGCAACAGGGTATTGTAGCAATGTAATAGGTTCTTATTGGGCAGAAAATTGTAGTAATATAATGTATTCTTTTGATATTAGAAATTCAAATGATTGTATCGGTTGTGATGGTTTAAAAAATTCTTCATTTTGTATTTTGAATAAGCAATACACAAAAGAAGAATATGAGGAGATAAAAGAGCATATAATTAAGGAATTAACTGAAAAGGGTATTCATGGATTAATGATGCCCGTAGAAATAGCTCCTTTTGCCTATAATGAAACGATAGCACAAGACAATATGCCTCTTACTAAAGAAGAAGCATTAGCTCAAGGTTTTCGTTGGGAGGACGATATTCAAATGACCAAAGGAAAAGAAACAATGCAACCTGAAGAAATACCAGACAATATTAATGATATAAAAGATGATATAACTAAAGAAATATTAAAATGTATAGATTGTGACAGAAATTATAAAATTACTGAACAAGAGTTACTTTTTTATCGTAAAATGGTTTTACCAATTCCAAGAAAATGTTTTTTTTGTAGACATAGAGATAGAGTAAGAAGACGTGGACCATTTAAATTTTTTATGAGAGAATGTTCAAGCTGCGGAAAAGAAACTTATACGAATTTAACAAAAGAAGTTGCACCAATTATGTATTGTGAAAAGTGTTACCAACAAGAGGTGATATAAAAATATGAAAAATTATAAAGAACAATTTAAAGGGAAAAAGATTACTATTATGGGCTTGGGTATTTTAGGTCGGGGATTGGGGTATACAAAGTTTTTAGCTGAATGCGGTGCAGATTTAATTGTGACTGATCTAAAAAACAAAGAACAATTAGCCACATCTTTAAAAGCTTTAAGTAAATTTTCTAACATTAAATTTGTTTTAAATGAGCATCGCCTGGAAGATTTTAGAGATAGAGATATGATTATTAAGGCTGCTGGTGTTCCACTTAATTCTATTTATATAGAAGAAGCTAAAAAAAATAATATTCCAATTGAAATGGATGTTTCTTTATTTATAAAATCTGCACCAGATATAACTGTGGTAGGTATAACGGGAACTCGAGGAAAGTCTATGACAACAATGCTGATAAATGAAATTCTTTCTAAAAATATTAAGGATAAAAAAGTATATCTCGGAGGTAATATTAGAGGGGTTGCAACTTTACCTTTTTTAAAAAAAGCAAAAGCTGGAGATATTTTAGTTTGCGAATTAGACTCTTGGCAATTACAGGGCTTTGGTGAGAATAGAGTATCTCCAAACATATCTATTTTTACTTCTTTTATGCCAGATCATATGAACTATTATTCTGGTAGTATGAAAAATTATTTTAATGATAAAGCAAATATTTTTAAATATCAAAAAAGCAGTGATGTTTTAATAATTCGTCCAGAAATGAAAAAATTTATATCAAAAAAGGATACGAAAGGTAAATTAATTATTGTAAATAAAAAAGAAGTTGAAAATTGGAAATTCATTGTTCCAGGTGAACATCAAAGAGAGAATTTAGCTTGTGCTATTGCTGTAGCTAACCAATTTGGGATATCTGAAAATAAAATTAAAAAAACTGTAGCTGATTTTAAGGGGATGGAAGGACGATTACAGCTTCTACGTCTATATAATGGTATAAAAATTTATAATGACAATAACGCTACTACACCAGAAGCAGTGATTGCTGGGATTAAGGCCCTTTCTTTCCCCGAAACTTTCCCCGAAACCGGGTTTAGGGGAGTTTCCCCTAAACCCGGTTTAGGGGAAAAGAGGATTGTTTTGATTTGTGGCGGAGCAGATAAAAAATTGGATTTAACTAATTTTGTGAAAGTCGTAAATAAAAATTGCAAAGCAGTTTCTTTGATTCCTGGAACAGGTACAGATATCTTGTTGAGTAAAAAGTTAAAAGTAGAAAGTTATAAAGGAAAAGACTTTAAAGATGTTATATTTAAAGCATTAAAGTTTGCAAAAAAAGGTGATATTATTTTATTCTCTCCAGCTTTCGCTTCTTTTGGAATGTTTAACAATGAATATGAAAGAAATGATTTATTTGTAAAGTTAATCAAAAAATTAAAGTAATATGCAAGACTTAGATTTATCAAAAATTAAAAATGTACACTTTATTGGAATCGGGGGGATTGGAATTTCTGCTATTGCTCGGATGATGCTTCATGATGGTAAAAAAGTAACTGGACAGGATATGCAAGATGGGGAAGTAGTGCAAGAATTAAAGAAAGTAGGAGTAGAAATTATTATCGGTCAGTCATTTGAAAAGATTCCAGAAGATACTGATTTATTAATTTATACTATTGCTATTGATAATTATGATCCAGAATTAACTAAAAAAATAAGAAATGATTTAAAAATACCCGTGTACTCATATCCAGAGATGCTCGACATAATCAGCCGTGATAAATACACAATTGCGGTTTCGGGAACCCATGGAAAGACGACAACCACTGCCATGATTGCACAGATTTTGTGTGATACTAAAAATGACCCGACAGTAATAGTCGGAAGTTTACTCATTGGATTAAAATCTAATTTTATAGCAGGTATGAGTAATTATTTAGTTGTTGAGGCTTGTGAATACAGAAGGTCATTTTTGAATATTAATCCAAAGATTTTAGTTATTACTAATATTGAGGCCGATCATTTAGACTACTATAAAGACATTGAAGATATAAAAAATGCTTTTCATGAACTAGCACTAAAGGTGCCCGAGGATGGTTTTATTGTTTGTAATTTTGATGATGAGATAATTAAAGAGGTGGTTAAAGATATTAAGGCAAAGATCGTTAATTATGATGATTATTTTAATAAAGATCTGACTTTAAAAATCCCAGGCATACACAATAAACAAAATGCTGCTGCTGCTAGTGCCGTAGCAAATTTGATTGATATAAAGAAAGAAGAAGCTGAAAGAGCGCTTGCAGAATTTCCTGGAACATGGAGAAGGTTTGAATATAAAGGAGAAACAAATACTGGTGCTAAAATTTATGATGATTATGCTCATCATCCGACTGAAATTTCTGTTACGCTAGCGGGCTTTAGGGATCTGTACCCAATAGATGATGGATGGAGAGTTATTGTTGTTTTTCAGCCACATTTATTCAGTAGAACCAAACTACTACTAGACGATTTTAAAAAATGCTTTACATTAGCAGATAATATATTTTTACTTCCCATTTACTATGCCAGAGAAGAGGATGATGGCTCTATTTCTTCTAAAATTTTAGGAGATGAAATAAATAAATATCAAAACAATCAAAATGCAGAAGCTTTTAATGATTTTGAGAGTGCAGAAAATAGGCTTCATGGTATGTCTTTGGGTAAAAAAGATGTAATTGTAACTATGGGGGCAGGGGAAGCATTCAAGATAGCTGATAATTTATTGAAATTATAATAAAATAGATTAATATCGTTATCCACAACCTCTAATTAGCCTTATTTTAGCCTTGTTTGTCAAGGGTGGCTGTCTAAAATACCCTTATAAAATAAGGTTATTTTAATTTGACATATATTAAAAATAGTGTTTAACTATTGACTTTTCTTTCTGTAAATGCTAGTATATTGGTATATCCTTATTGATAGCTTTTATGGTTGATTGATAAGGGTATTTCTGTTGAGGCTAAATATTGTCTCTGAAGTTGGCGGAGCTAAACCGCTCAAATATGAATAATAAAAAATTAATACGGATTGCTGAGTCGTTTCTCTTTTTACCAATGTTAACGTTGTCTATGCCATTCGGAGGTATTCCAAAAGCAGACTACACCGTTTCGACTCCCCAAGCCATATTATCCCAACAACTAAATACAGCCGGATCTTTGTTTGCTTTTAACCAAGTAGACAATGAGAAGGTTAAAATAGACGAAACTTTAAAAAAGCAGGCTTTTGCTATCGATACGTACTTCAGGGAACACAATATGCCACTTGAGGGTATGGGTATGAAAATGGCAGAAGAAGCTTTGAAAAATGGTTTAGACTATCGTCTTTTGCCAGCTACTTCTGCTCGTGAATCAACAGGAGGGCGTCATTCTTGTAAGAGAGTAGAGAATAATCCTTTTGGTTGGGCATCTTGTAAGGTTGGTTTTGATTCTTTAGAAAAAGCCATTGAAATTGTTGCAAAAAACTTTGGAGGAAATAATCCAAATACAGCTAAATATTATGCCAACAAAACTACCGATGAGAAGATTTTATCCTATAATCCACCACATATTGTAAAAAATTACCTTAAAGAAGTTAAATGGATTATGAATGAAATAGGGTCTGAAGATATAAATACTGTTGAACTTGCTAGTTTGTAAAATTAAAATAATCTTAAAAGCCCCCGCCATATGGCGGGGGCTTTTATATTCTGTGTGTTATACTTTATTTATTATTAAGATTTATAATATAGAATATAAAAATATGAAAAATAATAAGGGCTTTATTGGAATCGGAATTATTATAGCAATAATTGCTGTTTTAATTGTTGGTGGTCTCGGATACTATAAAAGTAAAATAAAAACAGAGCCTATTGATGTTGAGGAAAATAATCTTTTAGAAAAAGAACAGCAAGAGGAAAATATTTTAGAAGAGACTACAGAAGATACTTCAAATAAGCAAACAGAAATTAATTATATTAAAGTTGATAACAATAATGCCGTGGTACTTGCTAATAATAAATTTACTTTTGATATTTACCCTAAATTAGCTGCAGAAGATGGAAATATTTTTTTTTCTCCATTGAGTATTTCTAGTGCATTTGGAATGGTATATGAAGGAGCAAATGGTGAAACAGCCAGTGAAATAAAATCAGTTTTTAATTTTCCAAGCGACATAAATGTTATTAGGAATTCTTTTGCTTCAATAAATAATGAAATTAATAAAGATAGCAATGAATATAAACTCAGTATCGCAAATGCCTTATGGGTTCAGAAGGATTATAAATTTTTAGAAAGTTTTATTTCTTCAGTAGGTCAATATTATGACGTAAAAGCCACTAATGTTGATTTTAAAAACAAAGTAGAAGATGCACGTCAGGCAATTAATAAATGGGTTGAAGACAAGACAAATAATAAGATAAAAAACATATTACCAATTAACTCTTTGAGTAAAGGCACTAAGCTTGTATTAACTAATGCAATTTATTTTAATGGAAAATGGGACAAACCATTTTTAAAAAATGGAACTAAGTCAGGTATTAATTTTTTTACCGATTCTGAAAATAGTGTAGAGGTTAATATGATGCAAGAAGAGAATAATGATGGTACAGTATTTAATTATGCAGAGAATGATAGTTTGCAAATTTTAGAAATGCCATATAAGGGCAAACAATTGTCAATAATAGTTTTACTTCCAAAGAAAAATGATATAAGTTCTTTTGAAAAATTATTAACTTTATCAAATTTTAATAATTGGAAA
>JBAYME010000023.1:0-12905 GCA_041663725.1 Minisyncoccota bacterium
CCTGCTGGAACAATGAGTGTTTCTATTAGTGGTTTAAATGCATCAACTACTTACTTTTTTAGAGCAGTTGGAATGAATAATGATGGGACAACTTATGGATCAATACTAAGTTTTACAACTACTCAATCTAGTAACAACGGAGGTGGTAATGGTGGCGGTGGCGGTGGATATATTTCCATACCAACTGTTTCTACTATAAGTGCAGCTAGCGTATCCCAAAACTCAGCCACCTTAAATGGAACAGTGAATCCACACAATCACACGACTAATGCATGGTTTGAATATGGAACTTCAAGCACCTTAGTAAATGCAAGTGAAACAACACATATAACAAAAGGTTCAGGTAATACATCAGTTAATTTAAACCAAAATATTTCTGGACTTATTCCAAATACAAATTACTATTTCCGAGCTGTGGCTAACAACAACTATGGTACAGTTAAGGGTACTATTATATCTTTTACTACACCAGCAGTTATAGTAATTCCTACAACTGGTACTACTACTACTATTCAAGCAAACTATCTTAAAGTAAATGGAGCAAAGTTAAATGGTATGTTTATAAACCAAAATGTAGGAACAGCTATTGGATATTTTGAATATGGAAAAACTACATCTTTGGGTACTATTACGAATGATGTTAACTTGGGAACTACTACAATGGCTATGTTTTCCAAGACCCTTAACAACTTAAATCCAGGAACAATTTATTATTTCCGAGCAGTAGTTAAAAAAGGTAATACTACTTATAAAGGAAATATTTTATCTTTTAAAACTTTAAACCAAAATGTATTAATTGATAATAACCAAAATGATATGGTAATAGAAAATGAAGAGATAGAAGTTATTGAAATAATAGATGATCAGACTATTGAAATAACTACAGACAGAAAAGATTTTCTAGTAAATGATTATGTAAATTATTTAGTTACATTGAAAAATAATACTTCTAGTGATATTAAAAATATAAAAATAAATATTCAATTACCAGAAGGAGTTGATTTTAGGGAATCTGACCTTGGTGAAGAAACTAATAATAATACAATTACATTTGAAACTAATATTCTAAGAATAGGAGAAAATAGAAGTATTAATGTAATTGGTAAAATTAACCCTAGTGCATCTTCACGAGACATACTTATTACAACTGCAATTATGTCTTATGTAGAGGCAAATTCAGGTATTGAAAAAAATTCAGTAGCTTATGTAACTAATAATATTATAAGTAATCTAGGACTTGAAGCTAACTCAATTTTCGGCGTAGGATTCTTACCTTCTACTTTTCTAGGATGGATTATACTAATACTTATAATTTTACTTATTATAGCTATTGGTAGAAAAATATATAAAAATTATAAAACTGAAAAGAACGATATAGGAAATGCTAACAATATAGATGATTTGCCAATGTAAATTTATCAGTGAAAATGTGCCAATAAAAATTGCCCTTCGTAAGGGCAATTTTTATTTTATATTTTTTAGAATTTTGGAGTCTCTGGTGTGTCCCCTTTTCGAGCATCTTCTGCCATAGCATCGTCTAGTGAGCAAACTCCAGATACGCAAGCAAATTCTTTTGCTCCTACAGTATTGTCTTCTTGCTCATAATATACTAATTTAGAAAAATCAATATGTTTTATTTCTTTCATTCTTCTTTCATATTCTTTCTCATTTATTTCTTCATATGGAGCAAGTTGATAAACGTGTTCAGACCGTGGTAAGAAAGAAAGCCCTCCGACAATATCCCAGTTTTCATAAACAAAGTTTGCTACCTTTATCCATTCATCAGGACCAACATAAATAGTCACAGAAGGATTGTGTTCAATATAATTAACCTTAAGTCTTTTCCATTCATTTAAAAGATCTATGGCTGAAACCTCATTTCTAGTTATGGCACCAGGTGGAGCTTTTATTGGAAATTCCAATACTGCAACAGTAGAGTTAGCAGTCGAGTAACCAACTTCGGCTTTTGATGGCACTCCTTGATCTTTAATAAGCTGGAAAAGTGGATCATTGGTAGAAATACGAACTCTTCTTATATAATGTTTCGCATACCATGGATGCATACCAGAACCAACGTATAATAACTGGCCAGAATTACCATGAGGTTTTATGGTAGTAATACAAGTAGAATGATTTATATTAAATTTCTTTGCATATTCTTTATTGGTTTTAATTCCTTCTAGTCGAAGCTCATTTAAAACTTTTTCATTTCTAATAGTTTTATTATCGTAATAACCAGTAATTGAAACTCCCAACAATGCCTCTGCATCACAATTTTCTTTCCACTCTTTGGATAAATAACCAAAATTAGTCAAAGTTGCTTGATAAGTTCCTAAAATTGTTGCTAATCTTACTTTTCTTTTTAAATCTTCAGCCTTATCATTTGGGCGAACAACAATAGAAGTCAAATTACAAAACTGTTTTGAACGTAATGTAATCTCTCCACAAGGATTAGATCCTGGTAAGCCAACAATAACATTCTGCTCATCTATTATTCCATCTTTTTTCCAATTTTCAATTCTACGTTTTGGTAATTGAGTCATTAAACCACCTCTATTAAATATACCTCTTTCTCCTGTACCTGACTTAATTAATTCAACCCATTCATTTAAAAATTCTGCTGCTGAAGGTTTTGTATTATAAACTGTAGAATTATTTGCCATAGAACGCTGTCCATTATCAATCCAAAACTGCCCGTGCTTTGATTTGCGCATAGATTCATCATCTATGTCAGATAAGGAGATAAGGGCACTACGCCTTACACCTCCAGCCACCACAATGAGACCGATCTGGCATATTATGTCGTGTAGATCTAGATTGCCTAAACGTTTACCTTGTCTAGCTAAAATTTTAATTTTTGCAAAATTGATTAAATCAATCAATGGTTGTGGACCAGAAGCTCTACCACCAGCAGTTTTTAATCGAGAACCAGAGGGTCTGATTTTACTATAATCAAAATCAATATCATAACCATTGGCCCATGTCTGACAAGCCAATACAAAAGCATCAGCCCAACCTTCTTTACTATCATCTACTACATGAGTAGCTAATTTTTTTCCAGTCTGTCTTCTTATTTGTGGAAATTTTTGAACAGTTTCAGACTCAATAGAAAAACCAAGCCCAGCTCCACACATAAGAATATACATTACTTCTCCTAAGTCTTGCCATGCTGATGGAGCAATATAAGAACAGTTGTAAGCCCAAACATTTGTCTTTTCACAAGCTTCTCCTGCTGACCATAAAAGCCTCATTGATGGACAAATTTCTTGTTTTAAAATAGCTTCACGAATAAGTGGATAATCTTTCTCAGGACATTTTTTCCCAAGATTTTTTTTCATATAAGCAATAAAACGATCTACGGTCTCTATCCAAGTTTCTCTACGGCCTAAACCATCTTGCCATTTTGAATAAGTTCTATAAAAAATAAATTCTTCATATGAACTAACAAAATAAGAACTAGATGCATCAAAGATTTTTTTATTTTCGACAGGCATGCTTCCAACCTCACGCCTAAGTTCAGCTCTTTTTGATCTATATAAAATATAAGATTTAGCTGTTTGATGAAAGCCCAAATCCATAAGCTCAGCTTCTACCATGTCTTGTACTATTTCTACTGTTGGAGTAAAATCTTTATCCTTTTTATCACCTTTTAATAAAATTAATTTACGAAAAACTTTATTTGCCACACTCTCAGCATCTTTTTCTACACCCTCTCCAGTGGCTATAAAAGCCTTATTTACAGCATCAACAATTTTTTCTAAACTAAAAGGAACTATTTCTCCCTCACGGTTTCTAATACCTTTGATTTTACTTAATTCCTTTTTGTCTAAAATATTGTTTTTGTTCATCCTGTATATAATTTTATTATTATTGTTTTTAATAAAATTGTTAATCCCCACTTTTATCAAGTCGAGATCCCGATTTTACATCGGGACTTATAATAAGATAAACCCTATCATTTAACACAGGATTCATACTTCTTATTTTACTACTTAAAAAAAAATATGCTAGAAAAAACATTAAATAAAACAATTAATTTATCTTGTAAAACTGTGGAAAAAAATAGTCTATTTTTAAAGACTATTTAAGGTAAAAATTTAACAAAATCACCTATCTCTAAATTATTCTTTTCTGAAAAAAGAGCTGGAACCTCTAAAACATATTTAGCATCAAGGCTGGGATAAAAAATCTCAGGATAAGACAGTGGTTCTGCATTTTTTTTAATATAAATTACACTAAAACCTTCATCGATCCATATTATATCTATTGGAAAATTCATTTCTTTCATCCAAAAAGAATATTTAGCAGGCTTATTAAAAATAAAAAGCATTCCTTCTCCATTTTTTAGTTCATTTCTACCAGAAAGACCTCGTTCTTGCTCTTTACTAGTCAAAGCCAAGTCAACTTTGACTATATTTTCTCTAATTTTTATATAATTTATCTCACTAAAATTTTGATTACTTGTTTTTTTATAAAAATTACTATTATAAGTAAAAAAGACTACCAAAAATAAAAAAATGGCAAAAAGTATGTAAAAAAAATATTTTTTTGATTTATTTATTATCTCCACTGGTCCAACCAAAAAGTTTTCCTATAGATTCAGCTGTTTCGCGCTTTCGAATTACCTTAACAACTCCATCTTGAGCTAATACTTTCATGGGCTCAGAAAGTAAACAGTGATGTGAGGACAAGCTATCTTGATAGGCACCAGTATCTAAAATCGCCACAAGCTGTTCTTCATCTTTATTTAATCTTGGCATTAAAATATAATTTCCTCCAGCAGTGTATTTATCATCTGAATCACAAGTACTTCCTGCGAGCCAAATAGTTTTCAAACTATTAGTCATATTGTTAGCTGGAACTACATGCCATTTTTGGTGGATAGTCCAAGTATCAGCTAAATCATTTATAAAACTTCCATCAATTACATACCATGCTTTTGCATTTGCTTTTGGTATAACTTTTTCTGAAATTACTTTATAAATTGTGATTTGTGATGGTGCTACAATATACTGCCCCCATTCTACAATTAAGTTTGGATGTTTAATTCCAGCCTTATCAGATAAATTTTTTAAAATTTTTACTATCTTACTTGAAACACCTTTCGCAGTATAAAACTTTTTCTTTTCATAAGGTATACCAAAACCACCACCGATATCTAATGTGTCCAAGTTTTGGTGAACTTTTTGCAATTGAACATAAATATTAAAAGCGTGCTTAATGCCATCAAAAATACTTTTTTGAGTTTTAATTTGAGAACCTAGATGGTAGTGCAAAATTTTTAAATTTTTTATTTTATCTAAATTTAAAATATCTTTTTCTGAAAGACCAAAACGATCAAATTTTTTATCCCAGTGTGTATCAGCTTTTACATTTAAATCTACCCTAACTCCGACATCACCCTTATATTTTGAAATTCTTTCAATCTCTTCTGGTCCTTCAATAATTGGTATAATATTCATACCCTTTAATCTAAGATCTTCTATTAAATCTAGGTATTGATCAGTCTTCGGACCATTACAAATAACTCTTATTTTAGTATTGAATTTTTCTCCTTCCCAGAGTTTTCTCACCAACCAAAGTTCATTTGCTGAAGTAACTTCTAAATTAGCACCCTCAGACAAAAGTGGTAAAATAAATTCTTTATTTTGATTAACCTTCATTGGATAATGATAAAAAAATTTACCCTTATATCCATAGATTTTCATATAAGCTTGAAAATATCCTATTAAATCTTTCAAACGATCCTCAATAATAAAAGGGAAAATTACTTGTAGTGGTGTCCCATATTTTTTAGCCAAATTGCTTAAATTATAAATATTATAACCTTCAGTGACAGTTAGATCAGCATTCTTGCTTACACCAAAAAACTGAGTATTGAATTCCTCTACTCCCAATTTCCAAAATTTTTTCCAATTTTTTTCTTGTTTTTTTGTTTTTTTCTCAGCCATTTATTTAGGTTATTAGTATAACAAGATGTCAAAAAATGTAAAGACTTTCTTATATTTTATCTTTTAAATATCTACTTAAAAACTCTTCCTTTAGTTGGTGAAAATTATCATCTAGAATAGACTGTCTGATTTTTTTAACCAAATTAACAATAAAATATAAATTATGAGTTGAAGCTAGCGTTCCAGCCAACATTTCCTTGCCATGAAATAAATGTGCAATATAAGCTTTAGAATAATTTTTACAGGTATAACATATACAATCATTTTCAATGGGCTCAAAGTTAGTTCTGTATTTTGTATTAGTAATACTTATCTTTCCATCCTTAGTGTAGATCGTACCATTGCGCCCAAGTCTCGTAGGTAAAACACAATCAAAAAGATCTACACCATTTTCTATTCCCATAAATAAATCTTCTGGTTCCCCTATTCCCAATAAATGTCTTGGTTTTTCTTCTGGTAAAATTTCATTCACCCACCTTACTGCTGTAGACATATCTTCTTTTGCAAATGATCCACCAATACCAAAACCGTCAAAATATTTTCCTTCTACATTTATTTCAGCAATAATTTTTGCAGATTTTTTTCTTAAACTTTCCTCTCGCCCACCTTGCACTATTCCAAAAAGAGAAGGTGAAGTAAAAGTTCTTTTGTGGGGTGTCTCGCAGTCCGACGGGTCGAGAGGCAGCGCTGTGCCAGCAGGCACAGACAGCGACCCCACAGAAGAAGCTTTTGCTTCACCGAGTAATTTAGAATGGTGAATAAGACATCTCTCCGCCCAGCGATGTGTACGTTCGAGAGCTTCTTCTTGATATTTTAAATCTTCTGCTGGACTAGTACATTCATCAAAAGCAAAAATAATATCCGCACCTAAGTTGTGCTGAATCTCAATAGATTTCTCTGGTGTTATATAATGTATCGATCCATCAAGATGTGACTTAAATGAAACTCCATCTTGTCCAATCTTAGCCAATCGTGGTGCATCACTATCATCAAAACGTTCTGGAATTAATAATGAAGGATCTGTAATTTTTGTAATTTTAGAAATATCTTTTCCATAAGCAGCACCAAGTGAAAAAACTTGAAAACCACCAGAGTCTGTCATCGTAGGACCATGCCAATTCATAAACTTTCCAATACCACCAGCATCTCGCACTATTTCATCTCCTGGTTGTAAATATAAATGATAAGTATTGCCCAGCACAACCTCTGTGCCAGCATCTCGTACTTGTTCTGGGTTTAATGATTTAATCGTCGCCTTAGTCCCCACAGCGACAAAAGCTGGGGTATTTATCACTCCATGTGCCGTCTCCAATGTTCCAACTCTACCTAAACTATTTGCTAACTTTTTTTCAATTTTAAAATTCATAATAATTCACTTGCGTTAGGTCTTACCTAACGCAGTTTATCTCTCGACTTCAACAAATTTTAATTCTTGAATATTTACTGGACTAACTAAAAGTGCTTTTTGAAAAGAATCTCGTGGGTCTGAAATTATATTTTCAACAGTACCTAAAATATATGTATCAATACCTGGTAGATCAACCTCTGTTCCAATATCTAATATAAAATCTCTAGGTAAAATCATTTCAAAATTTCCACCACCTCTACCTACTGCTTGCATAAAAATACCACTACCGTTTATAACTACTTCTGTCTTTTCTCCTACATTTGAAAATAAAATAACTTTTGATGAATAATCATATACTTCAGCTATATAGCCAATTGGTACATTACCAAGAGCAAAAACTCTTTTACCGACTATTAAACCATTATCCAACCCTACATCGATGATCAGAGTATCATATGGAGAATTATTTGGCTTAGATAAAATACTAGAAAGGATCATTTTATCTATTTCTTTCTTCCTGCCTAGTATTTCTTTTATTTTATTATTTTCATCTACAACAGAAATATAATTAGCTCTATCAGCTTCACTGTTTAAAATTTGATTTTTTAAATTTTTATTTTCCAAAAGTAATTCTTTTTTTGAATAAAAATAAGCACCAGTATCTGAAAACTTCTGACCTATATTATTACCTAAATTTATAATAGGCCTAAAAACAAAATGTGCAGCAGAAGATAAACCATAAAATATACTTGACCAAAAATAAAAAATTAAAAATAAGACAATAATACCAATTATTATCTTATATATTTTCCTTTTTTTATTTTTTTTATCTAGGAGGTAACTCATTTTGATTACTGATCAAAACTTCATTATAAAATGGAAGATTGTCTAAAATTATACCAGTTCCACGAGCCACAGCAGAAAGAGGATCATCTACCATATAAACTGGAATTTTTAAATTACCTTGTAATAACTTATCAAGTCCGGCAAGTAATGCTCCGCCACCAGACAATGTAATACCTGAATGCATTATATCTGACAATATTTCTGGTGGAGTAGTTTCAAGTAAATCTTTTACTCCATCTACTAATTCCCTAACAGATACTGCCAAAGCTTCGCGAATATCAGAATCAGTTACAATTACCTCACGAGGTAATCCAGTCAGAAGATCTCTTCCTCTTACTTCAGTTTCCATATATTCTCCAGGAATAGCAGATCCAATACTAATTTTTATCATTTCAGCCGTTCTTTCTCCAACTAATATTTTAAATTCATCACGCATATAAGTGATAATGTCATTATTCAATCTATCTCCTGCTACTTTAAGATTTTTAGATCGCACTATACCTCCTAAAGAAATAACTGCTATATCAGTAGTTCCTCCACCTATATCAATAATCATTGAACCTACAGCATCTTTCACTGGAAGCCTAATACCAATAGCTGCAGCCATCGGTTCTTCTACTAAAAAAACTTCTCTTGCACCAGCTGATCGAGCAGCATCATATACAGCTCTAGTTTCTACATTTGTTGTACCAGAAGGAACACCAACTAAAACTCTAGGTCTACCAAATTTTTTAGAAATCTTATCAGCTTTATTTATTAAATATGAAAGCATCTCTTCCGTTATTTCAAAGTCAGAAATAACCCCATCTACAAGAGGTCTAACAGCACGAATATGCCCCGGTGTTCTACCTAACATTTCTTTAGCTTTCGCTCCTACAGCTAAAACTTGATTTGTTTTATTGTTCACCGCAACAACAGAGGGTTCATTTATGACCACGCCATGACCTTTTAAATAGACCATTGTATTTGCAGTACCTAGGTCTATTCCTATATCATTTGACATTAATTTGTAGAATTTTTTTAACATTCTTTAATAGGCTCTTCCAGATAGAGGTTTAACCTCTATCTGGTTAATAATTTTAATAATTCGTCTAGATTTACAATTTTTCCTTTTTCTTCATTGCGTTTTTTTAATTCGACACCTCCATCCTTAATACTTCTCTCAGATACAACTAAACGATAAGGTATACCGATCAAATCAGCATCTGCAAATTTTTCTCCAGCTGAATTTTCCAAACGATCATCAAATAAAACTTCAATTTTATTTTTCTGCAATTCTTCGTAAACTTTATTAGCCTCAGCCAGCACTGTCTCCTTGTCCCCCAATACTAATAAATGTACTTGAAACGGAGCCACTGTCTCTGGCCAAATAATACCCCTATCATCAGAAAGTACTTCTACTATTGTACCCATCAATCTACTTAATCCAATTCCATAGCTTCCCATTATTACTAAATTATCTTCACCATTTTCATTTTTATATTTCAAATCAAAAGGTGATGAAAACTTTGTACCAAGTGAAAAAATATTTCCAACCTCTATTCCTCTTTTTTCTACTAATTCTTCTTTCTTTAAACTTAAACTATTAAGTACTTCATCATCATAAACTTCTTTATTAATAGCAATGCCTTTATTTTCATCAATATAAATTGTATCTTCACCAGAAGCAGTAAGAGTTTGAAATTCATGTGAAAATTTTGAAAAAGTTCCACCAGAAGCAAAAGTCATATATGTCAAATGGCCTATGCCGGCTCTCTTAAAAATATTTTTATAAGCTATTTTTGCTTTTTCATAAAACAAATCATGCTCTTTTTCATCTTTAGAAAAGGAATATAGTGCTTTCCAATAAAATTCTCTACCTCTCAAAATTCCAGATTTACTTCTAATTTCATTTCTAAAAATATTTTTAAAATCATATGGGTAAATAGGTAAATCTTTATAAGAACTTACATACTGTTTTAAAATATTTGCATGCGCTTCCTCATTTGTAAAAGATAAGCCTACTTCCCCGCCGTTTTTTAATTTAGACTTAAACCAATTATCTACGACTTCGTCGTCCCATCTATTTGATTTTTCCCAAATTTCTTTATTTTGTAAAACAGATGTACTCATCTCTATTCCACCAATTTGATCCATTTCTTCTCTAATTATATTTTCAATCTTTTTTATAACCCTTAAACCAAGTGGTAAATATGAATATACTCCAGCCATTTCTTTGTGTATAAAACCTCCACGTATAAGTAAATCAGCATTTACAGACACCTCATCAGAAGGAGCTTCTTTCCTTGTTTTAGTAAAAAGTTGTGATTGTTTCATTCCTTCATCTTACCCTAAAATTCTTTGCTTTGCAAAAATTCGAGTGATCAGACCTTTCTCTATTTTGGTCCAAAAAAAACCTTTTTTGCAAAGATATAAAAATTTGCAAAAAATAAGGCTTTTTGTTAGAATAGTCCTATGCAAAAAATAGAAAATAAAGACGGAGTTATTGAGGAAATGTTCAAAGCCGGTGCTCAATACGGCTACTCTAAGACAAGAAGACACCCTTCTGTTTCTTCTTTTATTCACACCACTAAAAATAAAACAGATATTATAGATCTTGAGAAAACAAATATTATGCTAGAAGATGCTTCCCTTTTTATAAAAGAATTGGGCTCTAAAAATAAAGTGGTTCTTTTTGTTGGAACAAAACCAGAAGCTCAGGAAATTGTTAAAAATGCAGCTGAGTCTCTAAATATGCCATATGTAACTGAACGTTGGATCGGAGGAACTTTAAGTAATTTTACTGAAATAAAAAAGAGAATTATTGAATTAGAAAACTACCAGAAAGATAGTACAAGTGGTGAACTTCAAAAATACACAAAGAAAGAAAGAGTTGTTATGGCTAAAAAAATGGAAAAACTAGCTAAATATTACACAGGGTTACTTTCACTAAAGAAAACACCTGATGCACTATTTATAATTGATGCAAAAGCAGAGCACATCAGTGCCACTGAAGCTAGAAAATCAAATGTTCCTGTTGTGTCTTTAGTAAATTCTGATTCAAATATAAAAAGTATTGATTATCCTATTGTGGCCAATGATGCCTCTATTCCTTCTATTAAGTTTTTTGTTGATTCAATTGTGAAAGCTTATAAGTCTGGTCAAATGTCTACACCAGAAGATAAAAAATAAAAAAATATGTCTACAAATATAACCACAGAACTTGTTAAGGAACTTAGAGATGCAACTGGTATCTCTGTAATGCAATGTAAACGTGCATTAGAAGAAGCCGAAGGTGATATGAATAAAGCCCTCGCTATTTTAAAAAAAACTAGTTCTGATATCGCTACTAAAAAAGCTGATCGTAATGCAAAAGATGGAGCAGTAATGATTAAGTCAAATGAAAATAAAGCTGTATTAGTGGCCTTACATTGCGAAACTGATTTTGTATCTAGAAATGAAGATTTTGTTTCTTTACTAGAAAAGCTTTCTGAAATAGCCTTTAATGATGGAATTGAAAAAATGAAAGAAGAAGGTAAAAGCTTGATTGATCCAGTAATCCAAAAAACTGGAGAAAATATACAAATTGGTGATGTGTACCTAGTAGAAGGTGATGTAATTGGAAATTATGTTCACAATAATAAATCTGGAGTAATAGTAAGCCTTACTGGTGGAACAACAGAAATTGCTCGTGATATATCTATGCATATTACAGCTATGAAGCCAGAATATATATCAGAAAACGAAATAGATACTGAAGTAAAGAAAACCATACAAGAAATAATGGAAAAAGAAGTTGCTAGTATAGATAAACCTGAAGAAATAAAAAAGAAAATGCTTGATGGTAAAATCAATACATATTTTAAGGAAAAAACTCTACTTAGCCAGCCTTTCATAAAAAATGGAGATGAGACAGTAGGCCAATTGCTTGAAAAATCAAAAGCACAGATAAAAGAAGTAAAACGTTATTCAATTTAATTGAACAATCTTTATATGTCTATTTCATTAATTTTGTTTTTCACATCCATCGTTGGGATTACCATAATGATAGGTAGGAGGCTCTTTCTACTTAAAAAGAATCCTACTATTTTTGAAGATAAAATTTTATTTGTATATCCAAATTTAAATGAATTAAGACATATCGTTGTAAAAAAAAGTAGTGAATATGGTTATATAATATTAGTAAAAATAATTCGCTTATCAATAAGATCATCTAAAATTACAAAACATTACTACAAAAAAACAAAAACTAAGATTAGAAAAATAATCAACAAACACGATATTCAAAAAGAAGAAATTGAAAAAAAAGAAGTTTCAAGTTTTCTAAAGAAAGTTTCTCAATATAAAAATAAAATTAAAAATATTAAAAATCAAGTAATAGATGAGGAAAAAGAAAATTCGTAAAAAAATAAAAAGTATGTTATATTAGAAAAATCAAATATTACCGCCTTAGCTCAGCTCCGACGAAGCGAAGCTTGTCGGAGAGCCGACTGAAACGTCGGCTTTGGTAGAAAGTTATATATTTATGTATTAAAAAAAGTAAAATAAAATATGCCGCCTTAGCTCAGTTGGTAGAGCAACGCTTTTGTAAAGCGAAGGTCCTCAGTTCGAATCTGAGAGGCGGCTCAAAGTAAAATAAATATCTAATTACTCAATAAATGAAACAATACTTCTCGTTGGGATTATTCGAGGCCTCAAGGCGGCTCAAAGTAAAATAAATATCTAATTACTCAATAAATGAAACAATACTTCTCGTTGGGATTATTCGAGGCCTCAAGGCG
>JBAYME010000024.1:0-12838 GCA_041663725.1 Minisyncoccota bacterium
AGATAGAGGTTTAACCTCTATCTGGTAAACTTTCCTCATCTAAAAGAAACACCCTTCCTCTTTCTGCTCTAATTATTGAAACAATTTCATTACAATGTTTTTTAAAATTATTACTTCCATTAAATATTTCTAAAATTCTATCTCCTTCAACTTTTGAAATAATTTTAAAATTATTATTCTCATATTCATAATCACTGGCAAAAACAAAATTCTTATCTTTTAAAATACCGTGAATCATATAATTTTTATTTACATACCCGATAATTTTTCTAAAATAATCTTCATTATTAATAAGATGTGATTTAAACGTACCCTGAAAAAGAGAGCCAGAACGAGAATTTCTCACATTGAAATAATATGTATAACCGCCTTGCAATTTTTGCATAAATTTAGTTATCCCATTTTCTACTAGTTGTTTTACAACAAAATGAAAATGGTTTGGATTTAAACAATATGCAACAATTGCAACTAAAGGCTCAGATAGAGGTTTAACCTCTATCTGGGTTTTTCTTAGATTAGAAAGACTACCTATTCCATCAATTTTATTAAACTCGCACATGCTTTCAATAAAACGGTATAGATCTATTTTATCGAGAAAAATATCTCGTTTATCTACACCTCGATTATATATATGATAATACTCACCTGTAGCTAAAGGTTGTTTTCTCATATTTATATTTTATAGCAATCCACAGATAGAGGTTTAACCTCTATCTGTGGATTATTCAGGATAATTTACAATAACTTTTATATCTTTACTTTTTTCAGGGAAAGACATATTCCAAATTGGCTTCAATGTCATATCTGCACTGCTAATATTAGAATACGCTGATAATACTTGATTAAAATCTTTTTTACTCTTTCCAAGTAAATCAGAAATAATTTTTTCTTCATCGACGCGCCATACTATTTTAATTGGACCACCCAATGTAAAATTAATATTTTCAACATCTTTAAAAGATACATTCTCTTTATTTAGTAAAGAAAAATTTAAATTTCTAATATTTAATACATACATATTTTCATCAGAAACTTTTTTTACATTTTTTTCAATTATTTTTTCAGCAAGTTTTTTTTCTTCAAATAAAAAACCATACAGAGTCCCCTTCACTGTCACTGGCACCATATTATCTTCTAGGGTAGCACCAACAGTACCTCCATCATCTTTTAGAAAAACAGCATCTTTATATAAAATATATCCACTTGGAATTTGATTTGATGCTTTTTTGAGCAACTTAGACTCAAGATTGATTTTTAAATCAAGGATTGTTTTATCTTTTTCTTCATCTGATATAAAAGCAAAATTACCAACTACTCCTCCATTTATTTCACCTTTTGACCTAGCATAGATTTTAAGATATTTTGCAGTACCTTTAAAGCCAAAAATTTTAAAATCAAGCGGCTCACTATTATATTCCACACCAGCTTCTGCCCCTGAAATATTTACTTCTATAGATCCGGGAGTGCCGTCGCTACTCATACCGGGTATTATTATCTTTTTATCTATTTTATATATCTTATCATTGGAACCCTCCAGCCTAGTTCCATCTGATAGAGATTGAGAAGATGTACTGAAAGCATTATACAAAACAACAATCCCAGTTGCTTTTACTGAAACTTCTTTTATTTCTCCACCCGGAATGTTATCAGTTTCTTCACCAGAAAGAGTAACTAAATCAAAATGTAAATTATTGCCGGTCTCACTCTTTACTGCATCTAAATTTTGATTTAAAACTAAGCTTTGAGTTTTTGGTTCGATAGTAATTTTAGCCCCAGAAAATAAAAAAGATACAGCAAAGATAAGAAAAATTAAAGAGATAATAGCAATAAACCAAAGTCCATATTTAGAGCCATTATTGTTACTTTCGTCTATATTATTGAAATCTTGAATATTTCTGTCTTTTACAGGCAATGGATCTCTACGCCTAAAAAAATCATCCCTTCTTTTGACCATCAAATCAGGATTACTTCTAGTCTTTATTACATCTTGAAATATTTTTTTAGACATTATTTAAATTTTTAATATTATTTTTTAAGTTAAAAAACGATTAATATAAATTGATTCTATTGTTAATAATGGATCACGAACAATATTTTCACTAAATGAGGCTAAGCCATGTAATTTTTTTGTATCCATAGAAATAACTTCAAACTTGTTTTCTTTAAAAATATCTTTATTAAATTTTTCACTTTTAACAATTTCTCCAAAAAAATCACTCAAATTATTATCAACTGTTATAAAAATATTTGTTGGAATTTGTAAATTATTTGTAATACCTAAAATAGACTCTTCGAATTTATAAATCCAATCTCTTTTTAATTTATCTATAGTTTGTTCAAAATTTTTACCCATAGATTCTGACATATGTTTGTCCTTATAAAGAGAAAGATATGACTTAGCTTCATCTAAGCTACAATTTAACTCTTCTGTTATAAGACGAAAAAAGTAATTAAAACCTAATGGAAAAGATATTGAATCAGTTAATATATCCTTATTAACCATGTGAATATCTGTAACTTCTCCGCCAATATCCAATAAAAGAAAGTTGTCTTTATTCGTAAAAATATCTCTGACTAAAGAAAAAGTATTTATTGGTAAAGAAGAAAAATTAATTTTTTTTATATGAAAATGCTGACCAACTATATCTTCTATTTTATTTAAAAATTCTTTTTCACTCATTGAAACAAAAAGAGTTATCTCAACATCTTTTACCTTTTGCCCAACTATTTTTCCTTGAACTTTACCATTTAATACTGTTTGAATATTTTTAAGCTCAAGAATTTTTACATTATTCAAATCTTCTTCTTTGTTTACATATTCTTTTTCGAATAATTTTATCTCTTTGTTAATTAGATTATTGGCAAGTTTTTCATTAAATAAAAATGAATTACTTTTGGAAAAATTTATAACTCTAGTCTGTGATGCATACCATGGCGATGAAAGTGTACAAAAAATTCTATCAGGAGCACCCAAGTGTGCTAAGCAAATTTTAGCAGCTACAATTTGTAATGTTTTTATTGTTAAAAACATAAAATTACTAAAATCTATATGATCTTGAATTGGAATAATATCCCTAACTGAATAAATTATTTTAGGAATGCCGTTTTTTTGAGTCTCGAAAAGCGCTGCTCCAACTGAAGCAGAACCAATATCAAAAACTAAAGTAAAATTATTCTTCTTTTTAGATTTTCTAAAGATTTCCATATACTAATTATACAAAATTATTAACAAAAAAGATATAAAAAACTTTCCATTAAATAATGGTAAACATAATTCCTGAAAAAGCTTCTTCGGATTTCATGTTTTACTCAAGTATTGCTTTAATTCGTCGAACGCCAGCTGAACTTGCTTCTTCTTTGATGATCTTAAATTTACCGAGCTCTTCTGTGTTCTTAATATGCGGTCCACCACAGAATTCTCTACTAAAATATCCATTATCTTCATCACCAATAGAATAAACTTTCACCATATCACCATATTTTTCACTGAAAGAGTGCAGGGCAATTTTTTCAGCATCATCTTTCAGCATCTCAACAAAATTAACTGGTAGCTTTTCATTTATTTTATCATTTACAATTTCCTCAACTCTTTTCTTTTCTTCTTCTGTCATCTTGTCTCCATGAGTAAAATCAAAACGCAACCTCTCTTCTGTTATATTACTACCCTTTTGTGTAACATGAGAACCAAGAACTTGACGCAAGGCAGCTAGTAATAAGTGAGTGGCTGTATGATATTTAATACTCTGTTCACCACTATCAGCGAGCCCGCCTTTAAACATCCCGACACCTGCTGTATGCGAAAGCTTCTGATGTTCTTCCATTTTCTTTTTAAAATCTTCCATATTTATTTTTTGTCCTTTTTCTTTAGCCAATTCTAAGGTCAACTCTATTGGAAAACCATAAGTAGTAAAAAGTATAAATGGATCAATTCCTTTTTCGAATTCTTTTAACCCATGTTCTAAAGTTTTTTCAAATTTTTCTTCTTCTTGTAATAAATTGTTAAAAATAAAATCCTTATTTTTAAGTAATTCAGGATAAGTTTCTTTATAAATATCTATTACGACATCCGCAATTTCATTAACAAAAAATTTTATGTTAAGTTGTTTGCCATGTCTAATAGCTCGACGAATTAAACGGCGTAAAACATAACCCTGACCATTATTTGATGGGCTTATTCCTTTTTCATCTCCTAATATAAAAATACTAGCTTTTAAGTGATCAGCGATAATTCTAAAAGATTTCCTAGTTTCAATATAACATTGACCTTTATTTTCTAAACATATAACATCATTTTCCTTGCCGTATTCCAAACCAGATAGTTTTTCAATTTTTTCTATGATTGGCCAAAATAATTCTGTTCGATAATTATCATCAAAATTATTAATAATAGCCAATGTTCTTTCTAGTCCCATCCCTGTATCAACATTTTTATTTACCATTTTTTCAAAAGTTCCTTCCTTATTTTTACTATATTCCATAAAAACATTATTCCAAATTTCAAGCCATAAAGAGTTATCATCATTAAAACTCTCTGGAATATTATTTATATCACCAACCCAATAAAAAATTTCTGTATCTGGTCCACATGGCCCAGTAATACCAGCAGGCCCCCACCAATTATTTTTTTTTGGTAATTTAGCAATCCTTTTTTCATTAATACCTAGTTTTTTCCACATATCAAAAGACTCTTCATCAAATGGAGCACTTTCATCACCCTTAAATACTGAAACGGCAATTCTATTTTTATCTAGATTAAGATAATTTTCTCCCGTTAAAAATTCATAACTCCACTCAATTGCTTCTTTTTTAAAATAATCAGAAAGAGACCAATTGCCTAACATTTCAAAAAATGTATGATGACAATAATCCCCAACTTCATCTATATCTCCTGTTCTTATGCATTTTTGAACACCAACTAAGCACTTACCAAGTGGATGTTTTTCCCCCATTAAGAATGGAACAAGTGGGTGCATTCCAGCAGTTGTAAAAAGAACAGAAGGATCATTTTCTGGTATTAAAGAAGAAGAAGGAATTATTTTGTGTCCTCTTTCCTTAAAAAAATTTAAAAACTTTTCTCTAATCTCATTTGCTTGCATAACTTTAATTTATTTCAATTTTATCTATTCTGTCAGAAATTTTTTTAATAGGTTTTTCAATAAAATTCATAGAAAGGAAAATTACAAGAATTAGAATGGTGACAATTACAGCTAAGCTAAAAAACCCAAAACCAGCAGCCATACCAATACCAGCTGTTACCCAAAGACCACTTGCAGTAGTTAATCCTCTTAGTTGAGAATTTTGAAAAATAATAGAACCAGCTCCCAAAAAACCAATTCCAACAATAATATTAGAAGCTATTCTAGCAGGGTCATAATTACCTGAAATGGAATACTTAATGGCCAAATATTCAGAAATTATAATAAACAATGCAGACCCCATAGAAACCAATGCATGCGTTTTCATTCCAGCTTCCTTGTGAACAAAAAGACGCTCAGCTCCAATTAACATACCTAAAACTATTGCTACCACTAATCTTAAAATAATACCTCCATTTTGTATAAAAAATTGTTCAATCATATTGTTTATTATATAAAAAAAATAAGTTTTATGCTATCACACCACCACCTAGACATATTTCTCCGTCATAAATAACTAAAGATTGTCCAGAAGCAACTAAAACTATTTTCTCGAGAATTATATTTGCAGTATTTTTTTTAAGTTCAATTGCTTCAATTTTGCAGGGTAAAAATTCTCCATGATATCTTATTTGGCAGGAATAGCTTTTAGATTTTAGCTTATAGCTTATAGGAATTTCAGAAATCCAATTTGTATTTATAATATTTATTATTTTCCGATCTCCTTTACTAAGGAGGGGGCAATTTTTTTGATCCTGTTCTGCTAGGTCTTGCCTAGCAGAAAGCAACTGTTTTGCATCCTGCGACACATACAAAATATTTTTTTTAATATCCTTACCAATGACATAAAAAGCTCTATCATTTGGACCCTTTTTAGTAATAGTAAAACCATGTCTCTCTCCTAATGTAGAAAAAATTACACCATTGTGATAACCAATTTCATTCCGATCTTGATCTAAAACCTTTCCTACTTTTTCCTTAATATAATGTTTCAAAAAATCTTTCAAATCTACTGCACCCAAAAAACAAATACCTTGGCTGTCTTTTTTAAGAGCCACAGGTAATTTAAATTTTTTGGCCAATTTACGAACTTCTATTTTATTTAAATGTCCTATGGGAAAAATAATTTTTGAGAGTTGTTCTTGCCTCAATGTCCAAAGAAAATATACTTGGTCTTTAGATGGATCAGTTCCCTTAAGCAAAGAAAAATTCAAAAATTTAAGGCGTCGTGGGTCCCCTGGACTTATGACTCCGAGGGCGAAGGCGCCGAAATTTTTGGAATTTTTCGTAGCTACTTTTAGGCCACGTTGCCCTTCGGGCACTCCCCTTTGGCAAGGGGAGAAAAAAATTTGTGCATAGTGTCCCATCGCGACATAATCCGCCCCCATTGAAAGAGCTTTTTTAAGAAAAGCACCGAACTTCACTTCTTTATTACACATTACATCTGGGTTCGGAGTCCTACCAGCTTTATATTCAGAAATCATATAGAGAGCAACTTCTTTTTTATATACATCAGATAAATCAAAGGTTAAAAATGGAATATCCAAATAAGTCGCGACGCGCATCGCGTCGCGACGCTCTTCCTCTTCATTACATTTTATAAAATCTGGATGCCATGTACGAATAAAAACACCCACTACTTCATAGCCTTGTTGCTTGAGTAGTGCTGCAGAAACAGCACTATCAACACCACCAGAAAGGCCTATAAATACTGTTCGGCCATTCCCACCGAAAGCAGTTTTTTTATTTTTTAATATATTTTTTCTCATAGAGATAGACGTTTTTAACATTACAATGACATCAACTTTTTGTAAAGCTCAAATGTAGCACGAGCATCTGAAAGTGCACTGTGTGGTTTTTCATTTATAATATCGAAACGCTTACACATTTCACGCAAAGAAAAATGTTCAAAATCTTTTTCCATATTTAATTTAGCCCAAGCAATAGAAATTGTATCTAATTTATGATAATGCATCATATTACTTAGTTTAAGTTTTATAAAATTATATTCTAAAAAAGTAGCATCGAAAGAAACATTTTGTCCTACCATGATACAATCCTTAGTTTTTTCTAGGAGAATTTTCATTGCTTCTTCTACGTTTAAAGCATCCTCCCAATCTTTCTGATTGTAATGATTGATTTTTAAGGCTGTTTTATTTGCAGTCTCAATATGTTCTGGTTTAATTTTAATTTCAAATTCTTCAACTATTTTGAATTTAGGTGAAACAATAATACAACCAATTTCAATAATCTCATTTTCAATAAGATTTATTCCGGTAGTTTCTATGTCGATAAAAGCTAAATTGTGTTTACGCATTATATAAATTCTATTTGATAACAATCCTTACAATATACTATTTCTTTTCTTTCATTATTAATAGCTGTTTCAAATTCATTAGAACACAACTTATCACCATGAGAATGTTTTATGGTGTTCTTATACATACCACCTTCTGAACATAAACCGCTACACATACATTTTCTATGCCATAATTTTATCGGATTATTTTTTTTCAATCGTTGATAATGCCTACAGTTAGGACAGAGTCTGGGTAAAGCTATCTTCATAGAGCGATATAATGATAATTCATTAGGTAAAATACGAAAAGCTGTTGTACATTGTTCATTACAAGTTACTTCACAAGTATCTTTACTTTTCCAAATTGAATGCTCGCATGCAATAACATCATCTATAATATTCAAGGGAACATCGTTTATATGGTCAGGTAAATCATTGGTGTTAATTGTAATTTTATAGTTTCTTTCAACGTTATCATGCCATATAAAACCTTTTTTTATTGCTTCTTCTTTATTTAATGGAAACCACTGATGCCCCCAAGATTCATTATAAGCCCACATGGCGTGATCAAAAGGATAAAAATCTCCATATTTATATATTATTCCATTTTTATCGACAAATGGAACAATATCCATTTGTTTTTTTATTAAAGAAATTAATTTTAAATATTCTTCTTTGGTGTATTGCTTATTTAAAATACAATATTTTTTATGTCTTAGTTTACTGCAACCAAAACAATTTGAACAATCATAGAGATTTTCTGAATACTCAACATCAACAGCGTTATTGCAAGCTCTTGAAAAAAAAGTTCTCTGACACTCTGTACTGCCTGTAACTTGATACAAGAGTTCTGACTTATCTCCTCCAAGAGTAACATCATAACTATCTTTTAATAATAAACCTCCATGAAAAATATATTTACAATCTTCAACACCATGGGTAGCAGAAAAACAATTTTTACAATTTTTTGAATTTTGTATATCATCTCCAGATACATTCGTTGCATTTAAAGTTAGTGCGAACCTTCTTGGTGTTTTATAATAAAGTTCTAAAAATTTTTCCTCTGCCTTTTTTATTGTTTTATAACTTCCTAAATCCCATTTTTTTATTTCTTCTTCATATTCTTCCTTTGTATATTTTTTATTAAAAATACAATATTTTTGATTTCTTAAATTTATACAACCAAAACAGTTGGTACAACCTAAGCAATTAAAAATAAAGGAACAGTCCATACACTCATCAGAAAAATAAGTAAATTTTGTATTATATAATCCACCAGAATTTACAACTTCATATGAATGATCAGCATTAATAGCAAAATTACAATCCATTGAGTCTTTTACAAAAAGTGGTGTCTGGCTATAATAACAATTAATTGATTGCATTCCACTGGTAATATAAGTGCAATTTTTACAACGAATTATACCATTACAATATTTACAATCTATAGAATTTCTTATATTAGTTGCCTGACAAGGTACAATTTTTCTTAAATCATAATACTGTTCAAAAAATGATTTA
Organism: Minisyncoccota bacterium; assembly: GCA_041663725.1. Taxonomy (GTDB): domain Bacteria; phylum Patescibacteriota; class Minisyncoccia; order Phycocordibacterales; family UBA9973; genus UBA9973. The sequence goes on from JBAYME010000024.1 coordinate 8,956, forward strand.
TTAAAATCATAATCTATTCCATAATCTACTGCATCCCAACTATCACCCCACCAACAGGTATTGCAATATACCGGGTATTTAGTTTCTGGAGAAAATAAACTTACAATTTTTTCCCCACACTTATCACATTCATCTTTATATAAAGTTAATTCTGAAAGATTAATAAGTCGATTAATTAATCGACAATCTGGACAAAAAGTAGGTGGTGGAACTTTTATTTTTTTATAAAAATTAAAATCTTCTTGTTCTATAACAAAATTTTTTTTACATTTTTGACATTTTTGTGTTTCATTTATCATCTTTTTATAAATTTTTTATGCCACCAAACCTTTAACTTAAATTTAACTGTCTTAAAAATAATTGGTAAAAGATATTTATATGATTCTATTTTTAATTTTAACTTATGCATATTTTTATTTTAAGTATTTAAATTTATTTTTTTTATGCTCTTCAAAAGTTTTTGCAAAATGAATAACGCCATCTTTATCATGTAAATAATAAAAAAAACTTGAATCTAAAGGGCTAATCGCTGCTTCTATTGCCTTCAATCCTGGGTTACAAATTGGATTAATTGGTAATCCTTTTTCTTTATATGTAATAGGCGCAGCATCTACTTGTAGTGGCATATTTTTTGAAATTCTATTCCATAAAATACCTGAAATAATTTCCCTATCTTCATCTCCTTTCGCTTCTCTCTCAATTATCGAAGCCATAATTATAATTTCTTTTTGACTTCTTGAGGTAGCATCTAATAATGGCTGTATTTGTTTAATTTTTTGTTTAAAATTACTAGTCATATAATTTAATACTTCTTTTTCATTGGAAGCACTAAAGAAAAAATATGTGTCTGGAAAAAGGTAACCTTCTTTATTTTCAGCATCAATTAAAAAATTATTTTTATTAAAATTTTCCAATTTAGCAGAAAAGGTATCAGCTATTTGCACAATATCGAAACCTTCAGGAATAGTTACTTTGATTAATGCCTTGCGGTAATCTCGAGTGACAATCCTAATAGCAATTTCAAACACAGAAAGTTTTTTTTCAAATAAAAAATCTCCTGGTGCTATATGTTTTTCACCTCCATAAATTATTACCAATGTTTCAAAGGCGACTCTAGATTTTATCATATTTTTATCTTTTAAATTTCCAGATAAAAATCTTAAACTTGTTCCCTCTTTTATATTTATATTTTGTTGTATTGGAAAATTTCTTGGTGCACTTAAAAATAAAAATTTAAATAAAAATAAAATAACAAAAAAAACAAGGACATAAATAATTATTTTTTTTTGATAAGAATCCATATATTATTATTAAGTTGGTAAGTTTGTAGGAGGAGCAGCTTCTTTTGATTCTATGCGCTCGAAGCTTGGAACCTTGAGTATCTGGCCAGGAAAATGCCACAGTGTAGCTAGTTCTTCGACATTTAAAACAAAAGTCTCAGAGTGTAAAAATGGTTTCATCCATAAACTAAGTGGCCAAAAAATAGTATGCTTGTTAAAAATTTTCTGACGTAATTTTGAGTGAAAAAAAGAACGTTCTCTATACTCATTCAACATTCTATTCGCCAACATCATAACTGTCTTAGGAGAAGCAAGAAACCATCCACCATAAGCATCAGGTTGAGTGCCATTATAACGAGTCAGACCATTTAATGATGGATTAGTAAATTGACGAAACATCAGACGAAGAGCACGCCTATTGTTCATGCTAAATACTTCCTTTTTTGCAACATAACATGTCCTAATACCAACATCAAAACCAAGCTTACTTCTTTTTGTGCTAATTGATTCTATGTGTTTTTTATAAAAATCAGGGACACGAACCTCAATCCTCTTGCCTTCATCTTTTGTTGCTGTAAATGGTTTTAATAATTTTCTTATCTCATTTTCTGTTTCTTTTACCCAGTTATGACCTGACTTAAAAAAACTACCACCATATTCTGTTTTTGATGGTGTCACTACTATTTGCATCCACATTTGCTCTCCCTTATTAAGTGAAGCGAAAAGCTCAATGATCGGTGAGATAGGGTCAACCTTAAACTCTTCTTTTGGATCTTTATCTAAACCAAAATCAGTATACGTCTTGATTGGATATGCCTGATTTTTTTCTAATTTAAATTCACAGCCATACATCTTCCAAGCACTTTCTGGTGTTATTTTATCAACTCCCAATGTATAATCTTCAACGACTCTTATCTGAGCTTGTGGATATTGCGCATACATTTGAGTTTCTACTAAATCTTTAACACGTGATGGTATCCTCAAATAGAAGTGTACATTTCCATCAATTGAAGCAATTTCGAGAGAAAACCAAAACCATACTGCCCCTTGCCAATATGTCTCACGCCCACCCTTAATACTCCAATGATATAAAGCATTTGTAATAAAAAGTTCCATACCCTTGGGTGATCTTAATACATCCCTAGGTGGAGTAATTTCAAGAACAGTCCAAGTAATACCTGAAATAAAATCTTGTCTTATGTAGTGCATCCATAGTTTGAAAGTTAAATAACCAAGTATGATAGTTCCAACTATGGGGGCAAGCCATGTTACTATAGTCCATAAGCCTGACAAAATAAAATCTAGAATCATTACCTTATTTTAATACAAAAATCCAAATAAATAAAGCAAATTTTGGCCATCTCTTTTTAGGAGAGGGCTTAGATGAGGTTCTTTTATTTATTAGATTCTATTTTTTGTTGTATCTTCCAATTTTTTTCAACTGAATTAAAGAATCCCAATAGTACCAACATTAGACCAACACCAATTATTATTATAAGAATATGCACAATTCCTCTATTTTTTTTCATCCCATTAGAAATATTAAATTTATAATAATAGACCTTATATTATGTCCGTTAAATTTCTAACGGGACAGGTCTATATATTTTAATATAAAATATATAGTAAATCAAAAAAAACACCCTTTATCAGAATGGGTGTTTTTTTATTTTATATTTATATTAAGTTATAAAGTCCGTTTTTGTTTTTCTTAAAATATTTTGGATTTTGTATATTTACCAAGATGGTATTTTTCTTAAAATAACGTTCTTTCATAACCTTCTCTACAATATCTTCTTTTGAAAGTGGACCCTCTCTTTTTAATATATCTTTTATGACATCACGAGCAATACCGGTTTTATATCCCCAATCAGCTAATGCATACATTCCACGCCCAACTAAGACAAATCTTTTATCTTTGATAAGTTCATTGTGACAAGTAGCATAATGAGTCTTTTTGTTAAAAGTTTTTGTAATAGCATCTGCTACTTCTCTAAAATGCATAGGTGAACCATGTTTTCTCATTACTAGAAATGCATAATCCTTAACTCCGCGAGTGTGTATATTTGGTGAAGTTGCTTTACCCCACTCTCCTAAGGGATTTTTAGAAATTTTCTTTGACATTGAAAGCCATCGGCGTGCAATTTCTTCATTTTTATAAAGCTCAGAAACTTCTTTCATTTGGTCAAAAAACTTTTTAATCATTTCTGTTTCTGGAACTAAATCTTCATCATTCAAACTAGCAAACAATTGTTTCAATGAATCGTGAACGGAACTGGTCACCTCATCATCAATAGACCAACGAGGATGAAAATGATCATCTTCACGGTGCTTCTTAAAAGCATCTCCTAATACTAGGTAAAAATGTACATGGTTTTGTGTCGCCTTATCATTTGAAATATGTGACAAAAAATCTTTTTCTGAAACAATTGAGCCCAGTGAATGAATTAATTGTTTTAGTTCATCGAAAATAGCTTGTTCAGCTTTATAAAGTTCTGATTTTTTTATTGAGTTAAGAGCTACGTCTTCAATCTGACGAACTCTTTCACGAGTAATATTATATTTTTTTCCAATTTCCTCTAATGTCTTTCTTTCTGCATCAA
>JBAYME010000025.1:0-12066 GCA_041663725.1 Minisyncoccota bacterium
AAGTTAAGCCTTGTTGAGCCGATGATACTCTTTCATGGGGAAAGTAGGCTATCGCCAACACCGAGTACTTGATTGAACTAAAATTAACCTAATTATATTAGGTTTTTTACGGTTTAGATTTATTGTTAATTACTTAAATAAACGTTATAATAAAAAGATGAATTGGGCACTGAAGAGACAGCTTTTATATATTGCAATTATTGTTGCATTTTTTGGAGTGATTGGATTTTTAATTATTTATCCAAAACTAAACAAAGCACCGACATGTTTTGACACAAAACAAAATGGAGATGAAACTGGGATTGATTGTGGCGGAAGTTGTGCTTTGGCTTGCACTCTACAGGTAGATAATCTTTCAACTATTTGGTCACGTGCATTTGAAGTTGTACCAGGGCGCTATAATGCTGTGGCTTATTTAAAAAATAGTAATGTAAATACTGCTATTAATAAAATAAATTATAGATTTCGTTTCGCTGATAAAGATAATGTTTATATAGGAAAAAGAGAGGGTTCTACTTATGTTCCACCTTCTGCTAATTTTGCAATTTTTGAACCAGCTATCGATATGGGTAATTCTATGCCAGTTTATACCACTTTTGAGTTTACTGAAGTGCCTATTTGGATTCAGGTTCCTGTTGAAAAAATAAACCAATTAAAAGTTTTTATTTCAAATATTAAATTAGAAAATACAGATACAAATCCAAATCTTTCAGCTACTATAAAAAACAATTCATTATTTCAAATTCCAGAGGTAAATGTGATTGCAATTTTATATGATGCAACAGGTAATGCTGTGTCAGCTAGTCGTACTTATTTAGACTCATTAATTGGAGAGGAGAGTGCAAACATTAATTTTACATGGATTCAGCCTTTTGCTGAAGAAGTTATTGCTAAAGAAATTATTCCAATTTTTAATATTTTTTCTGTAAAGCTAGAATAATGGTAGAAAAAACTCTTAAAAGAATAGATTGGTTATTAGTTTTTTTCTTAATCCCAATAACTTTAGCTGGACTTATTACAATGAAGTCTTTTGCGCCACTTGAAGGAGCTGGTAATTTTTTTAATAAGCAAATTATTTGGATATTACTATCTTTTGCTATTTTTTTTGTTTTTTCCTTTATTGATTTTCGTTTTTTGAAGCGAACAGATGTTTTAGTATTTTTATTTCTTTTATTTTCAGGAGTTTTATTGTTGCTTTTTATAATTGGTAGTATCTCACATGGAGCCACTAGTTGGTTTAGTTTTGGATATTTTTCTTTTCAACCAGCAGATGTAATGAAACTAATTTTAGTTTTACTGTTAGCAAAATATTTTTCTCGCCGACATGTTGAAATTAGAAATATTAAGCATATTTTTATTTCTGGATTTTATGCTTTTGTTCCTTTTGTTTTAGTATTGCTACAGCCTGATTTTGGTTCTGCTATGATTATATTTTTTATATGGTTTGGAATGGCATTGATATCTGGAATTTCAAAAAGACACTTGCTTTTCATTGTTGTATCAGGAGTTTTAGTATTTAGTGCTTTGTGGGTTTTTGTTTTTGCTTCATATCAGAAAGATAGAATCATAAATTTTTTAAACCCGACTTTTGATGTTCATGGTTCTGGGTATAATACAATTCAATCTACTATTGCTGTTGGCTCTGGTCAGATAATAGGTAAAGGTTTGGGTTTCGGTACTCAGTCACGTTTAAAGTTTTTACCAGAATATCAAACTGACTTTATTTTTGCAGCCTTCGCTGAAGAGTGGGGTTTTATTGGTTCATTATTAATATTATTACTTTTTGTTTTGGTTATTTGGCGTATTCTTTATTTTGCTTCAATTGGTTTATCAAATTTTGAAACACTTTTTAGTATTGGTATTGCTATATATTTAATGGCGCATATTATTATTAATATCGGAATGAATATAGGTATTTTACCAGTAGCTGGTATACCATTGCCTTTTATGAGTTATGGTGGCTCACATTTGTTGACTGAATTTATGGGGCTTGGTATTCTGATGAGTATGCGTAGGCATGCAAGGTCAGTCCATAGAGATGATATTAAAAATGAATTTTTAGGAATGTAATATTATGGATAATCAAATTTTTTTTATATTTTATAACTTAGCTCATCAATATCTATTTTTAGATAAACTAATTGTTTTTTTTGCTCAAATTTTTCCATATATAGTAATAATTTTAGCAGGTATTTTCTTACTACTTCACCATGAAGTTTTTTATTCAAAAAATCCAATTAGAGAGTTAATACAAAAATGGCAAGAAATTGTTTTAGTATTTCTTTCTGGTATTTCAGCTTGGTGTATAGCTGCAATTTTAAAAATTTTTATTCATACAGCTAGGCCTTTTAATTTTTTTACAAATGTAGTTCCATTGATGCATCCTACAGATTATTCTTTTCCATCTGGCCACTCTACTTTTTTTATAGCATTAGCATTAGCTATATTTTTTTATCATAAAAAGATTGGTTATTATTTTATTTTTTTTGCTATTTTAATAGGACTAGCTAGGATAATGGCTGGTGTACATTTCCCGATAGATATATTAGGTGGTTACATAATTGGTATTTTAACTGCTTATTTCATTAAATTTTTATATCAAAGAATATATATCAAAAGATAAGTAAATTATTACATTTTTCTTGCTTTTTTTGTGTTTACCTATATAATAGATGTTATAAATTATGTGGAAAAATAGAATTTTAGCTTTAATAATACTTATATTAGGCGTGGGCGTAGCTTTTTTTGTTTTTAAATCAGAACCTAAACTAAATAAAAATTATGAAAATGCGAATTCTTTTTTCAAGCATAGCCCTTTTCGTCTTGGTCTTGATCTTTCTGGTGGAAGTCACTTGATTTATAAGGCTGATATTTCAGGAGTACCAGCAGGGCAAGTCTCTGATTCAATGAATGCACTTCGTGATGTTATTGAGCGAAGAGTGAACCTTTTTGGTGTTTCTGAACCAGTAGTGCAAGTACAAGAAGGAAGCTTTGTCTCAGGCGGTGATCAAAAATTAATTGTTGATTTACCTGGTATAACAGATGTTGAAAAAGCTACAGCAATGATCGGACAGACTCCACTTTTAGAATTTAAAATTGAAGCACCAGAAGGTACAGAGAGGGAAGCAACAATAGGTCCAGACGGGAAAGTCAATGTTGATATGAGTCAACAATTTATACCAACAGAACTTACTGGTAGGTATTTAAAGAAAGCGACATTGGAATTTGATCAAAATACTCGTGAGCCAAAGGTTAGCCTGCAGTTCGACGAAACAGGGACTCAGCTTTTTGCTGATATAACAAAAAACAATATTGGTAAAATGGTAGCAATTTATTTAGATGGGTCTCCGATCTCAACTCCAGTAGTTCGAGAAGAAATACCAAATGGTCAAGCTATAATTTCTGGAAGCTTTACGCCAACTGAAGGAAAACAATTGGTCGGAAGATTAAATTCTGGTGCACTACCTGTTCCAATTACACTTCTTTCGAGACAAACAATTGGTGCAACACTAGGAGACAATGCTATTAATTCTGGAGTGAAAGCTTCTATTGTTGGATTTTTAATTATTGCCCTTTTCTTAATTCTTTGGTACAGAATACCTGGTTTAGTAGCTGTATTTGCTCTTTGTATATATGTAGCAGTTATTTTAGCTCTTTTTAAACTATTGCCTGTTACTTTGACTGCGGCTGGTATCGCTGGTTTTATTATTTCAATAGGCATAGCTGTAGATGCAAACATTCTTATTTTTGAAAGAATAAAAGAAGAAATGCGTTCTGGTAGAACAGTTTTAGATGCAGTTTCTACTGGATTTTCTCGTGCTTGGTTTTCTATACGTGATTCAAATATTTCGAGTATTATTACAGCTATTATTTTATTCTGGTTTGGTTCCTCATTAATTAAGGGCTTTGCTTTAACTCTTGGTATGGGAGTTCTTGTTTCAATGTTATCCGCTATTACTATTACAAGAATATTTCTTTCCAGTATTAATTTCATGGGAGAAAATAAGATTGTTAGATTTCTATTTTCAAGTGGATTTTCCAAGTAAATTTATAAACTTTATAACCTTTAATTAAATTATGTTTGTAATAAAAAACAAAAAAATATTTCTTCTTATCTCAATGACATTAGTTATTTTGTCAATTGTTTCACTTTTTGTTTTTGGATTGAAGATTGGTATTGATTTTAAGGGCGGTGCCCTTATGGAAGTTGTCTACAAAGACTCTAGGCCTGTTCAAGTTGATTTAAATACAAATCTCCAGTCATTAGACCTTGGTTATATTTCAATTCAACCTACCGAAGAAATGGGGTATATAGTAAAATCTCGTGACCTAAGTGAAGCTGAACATTCTTTGCTTTTAAGCACTCTTTCAAATAATGGACAAAATGAATTAGAAGAAAAAAGTTTTAACTCGATAGGACCTTCTATTGGAAAAGAGCTTACAAATAAAGCAATAGTCGCTATAGTCTTAGTTTCCCTTGCTATCATTTGTTTTATTGCTTTTGCTTTTCGTAAGGTATCAAAGCCCGTTTCTTCTTGGAGATATGGTTTGATTGCAGTTATTTCTCTTTTACATGATGTAATAATTACTGTAGGTTTCTTTTCTTTACTTTCTTATTTTAAGGGGGTAGAAGTAGATTCTCTTTTAGTCGTTGCTGCCCTTACTGTTCTAGGTCTTTCTGTGTCAGATACAATTGTTATTTTTGATAGAATTAGAGAAAATTTAAGAAATAAAATTGGATCTATGTTTAGTGAAATTGTAGGAAAAAGTTTAGAACAATCATATGTAAGATCTATTAGTACTTCACTCACTGTTATATTAGTTTTATTGTGTCTCTTCTTTTTCGGTCCAGTTTCTACTAAATACTTTGCTTTAACTCTAACAGTTGGAATGTTTTTTGGTACCTATTCTTCTTTATTTTTAGCTTCTCCTCTTTTGGTTTTAATTGAGGAAATACAAATAAAAAAACAAGCGAATAAAAAGAAAAAATAAAAATTTAACTAGAAAAATTTTATTTCTAAATACATAGACATAGAACCCCATCGCTCGCGAGCGATGGGGTTGATTTGTTTTTTAAAAACCTCTACAATTAATAAGTAGATTATTAACCCCGATGTAAAATCGGAGTCCAGACCTAATATGTCTGGATTAATTAGAAAAATTATATGAAATATCTTTGGATAATTGTAGCAGTTGTAGTTTTGTGGATCGTTTATGCTTTTAATGGTTTTATTCGTTTGATAAATCGTACCAAGGAAGCTTGGGCAGATATTGAAGTTCAACTAAAACGTCGCTACGATCTGATTCCCAACTTAGTAAATACTGTAAAGGGTTATGCCACTCATGAATCAAGTGCCTTCGAAAATGTCACGAAAGCTAGATCTATGGCTATGGGTGCCACCGGACCAACAGGAGAGCATGCAGAAGCTGAAAATATGCTTACTGGTGCTTTAAAGTCAGTTTTTGCTATTGCAGAAGCCTACCCAGAACTTAAGGCGAATCAGAACTTTTTAGCTTTACAAAATGAGCTTTCTGATACAGAAAATAAAATTCAAGCAGCTCGTAGGTTTTACAATGCGAATGTTCGTGACTTAAATATTAAAATTGAAAGTTTTCCTGCTAATATAATTGCAAAAATGTTTAGATTTTCTAAAATGGAATTTTTTGATCTTGGAGATAACGATGCTGCACAAAATCCAGTAGAAGTTAAATTCTAAAGATATGGAAAATAAAAAATCAAAAATTATAACAATTATAATTATTGTGATTTGTATTTGTTTACCAATTGCACTTTATTTAATTGGGAATAGAGATAATATTATTTTCAACGATGGTGTTATTGAAAAACTAGAAATTCTTGGAAATAAAGATGATCTTATTTCATTTTCTATTAAACCAGGACAGGAAGTTTCTGGGATAAATAATATCAATGGTGTTTTGAAAGGCGGGTATTTTTTTGAAGCGAATGTTATTGTAAGAATTCTTGATGTAAATAAAAATATTTTAAAAAATACATATGGTACTGCCACGGAAGATTGGATGACAGCTGATCCAATAGCTTTTAAAACGAGCTTGAATTTTAGCGGTCTTCAGCCAGGTCCAGCTTATATAAAAATTGAACAAGATGATCCTTCAGGTGGAGAAAGTGGTATGAAAATAAAGGAAATTTTAATTCCAGTTATTATAAAATAAAAATGGTAATAACGTATACACAAAAAATAAAAAACATACTTAAAGTATCAATTTTAGTTATTATATTTTTTATTTCTTTAAGTGTTGCCAAGGCTGAGGTTATAAATAATTTTAATTCCACTATTACTGTTTTATCTAATGCATCTATAAAAGTCCAAGAAAAAATCATTTATGATTTTGAAGGTAAAAATAAGCATGGGATTTTTCGTACTATTCCATTATTGAATTCCAAAAAACAAATAATTAAAATAAATAAAATTTCTGTAGTGGATCAGAATAATTTAGCTTGCCCTTTTACTGCCACTATTTCAGGTGGAATTTTATCTATTAAAATTGGTGATCAAAATGTAGTTATTTCTGGAATTAAGGAATATAACATAACTTATGAAGTTGAAGGAGCTATAGAATATTATGATAATTATGATGAAATTTACTGGAATGTTACTGGAAATGGCTGGCCAGTAGCCATAGAAAAAGCAGAGGCTACCATATTATTACCAGACGATATTAGTCCAATACAACAAGCTTGTTATTATGGAGTAATTAATAGTAGTTTAAAATGTAGTATAGTTTCAAACATTTTCTATTCTCCAGGTAAATTATCATCCGGTGAAGGCCTAACTATTGCAGTTGGATTTCAAAAAGGGATTGTTTATGAGCCAACTGAAACAGAAAAGAAAATTTCTTTTATAAAAAATAATATTATTTTATTATTGCCAATAATTGTTTTAATAGTAATGTTTTTAATTTGGAGAAAGCGAGGTAGAGATCCTAAGGGGTTAGTTACTATAATGGCAGAATATGAACCACCACTCAATATTAAACCAACATTAATTGGATCTTTGATCGATGAAAAAGTTGACGGGAGGGATATTACTGCTGGGCTTATTTATGTGGCTAGGAAAGGTTTTGTAAAAATAAATAGGATTGAAAAAAAATGGGTTTTAGGTAATGTTGATTATGAAATTGAGTTAGTTAAATCAAACATAGAAGAACTAGAGGAGGCCGAAAGAAGTATAATAAAATTATTTTTTGCGAATTTAGCAACTGGCGAGAAAGTGCAAATTTCTAGTTTTAAAAAAGATATAAGATTTAAAAAGAATTTTAAAAATGTCAAAGATGGTGTATATCAAGAAATGGCTAATCGAGAATATTATGAAAAAAATCCTAATAAAATAAAAATGTTTTATTTTGGAATAGCAGTTGGTTTTTTCTTATTATCTAGAATTTTATTTATATTTTTACCAGAAAATCCTATTAATTTATTTGCATTTATTTTGGCTTCTATAATTATACTTTTATTTGGTATGCAAATGAGTAAAAAAACAAAACTAGGAGCAGAAACCAGAAGTCATATACTTGGATTTAAGTTGTTTTTATCTATGACAGAAAAAGATAGATTAGAATTTCACAATGCACCAGAAAAAAAACCAGAATTATTTATGGAGTTTTTGCCATATGCCATAGCCATGGGTGTAGAAAAAAAATGGGCAAAACAATTTGAAGGTATTTATATACCAGAACCAAGTTGGTATCACGGTAATACAGGCGATGCTTTTGTTGTAGCTAGTTTTACTTCTCAAATGTCGAACTTGAATTCTTCTTTTATTACCACTACTGGTTCTGGCTCTAGCGGCGGCGGTTTTTCAGGAGGAGGAGGCGGAGGAGGCGGAGGGGGGAGTTGGTAAAAAAGTAATTTTATTGTAGATTATATTCATGGCAACATTATATACACAACAATCAAAGAACGTAGGAAGGACTTGGATTTTAATGAGCGTGTTTTTTGTAATAGTTATTGGTATTGGTTTTTTCTTTTCACAATATTATGGTGATCCAAATATTTTGTATTTTTTTGTAGCTTTTAGTATATTGATGAATATCACAAGTTATTGGTATTCAGATAAGATTGCACTGGCAGTAAACCATGCAAAACAAATAAAAGAAGTCGACAATCAGGAGCTTTGGCATATTGTAGAAAATCTTTCTATTGCTGCAGGATTACCAATACCCAAACTTTATATCATAGATGACCCTGCACCAAATGCTTTTGCCACTGGTAGAAATAAAGAACATGCAGTTGTGGCAGTAACCACTGGCTTATTGAGTATTTTAGAAAAATCGGAATTAGAGGGGGTAATTGCCCATGAGCTTTCACATATTGGGAATCGAGACATTTTACTTTCTACAGTAGTCGTTGTTTTAGTCGGATTTATTTCAATTTTAGCGAATATTTTTTTACGCTCTATGTTTTTTGGAAGAGGCAGGGACAATGAAAGTGGTGGAGGTGTCATGATGTTAATTGGAATTATACTTGCCATATTAGCTCCAATTGTTTCTACTCTTATTCAATTAGCTATTTCTCGTAAGAGAGAATTTTTAGCAGATGCTTCAGGTGCATTACTTACTCGTTATCCAGATGGTCTAGCCAATGCTCTTATTAAAATTTCTAAATATAAACGTCCCATGAAGTATGCAAATGATGCTACTGCACATTTATTTATTTCTAATCCTTTTTCTGGTAAAAAAGTTTCTAATTTAATGAGTACACATCCCCCAGTAGAGGCTAGGGTTAAAGCACTTTTGGAAAAATAAATTCTATTACTTCACCTTTCACAATCTTCTATTAGGAGAGGTTTAGGGAGAGGTTTTTTTGAATTAAATCTAAGTTTGGAGTATACTAAATATATGCAAATAACGGACATAGAAAAGTTAGCTGAATTGGCTAAAATTGAATTAACAGAGGTTGAAAAGGAAAACTTACTTCAAGATCTTGATGGTATTTTAGGTTATGTAAAGCAAATAGAGGAAGTAGAGGTTCCAGATTTAATATTGCCTGCCCGCAATTCTTCTGGTGTAGGTGATGCAGGTGGGGAATATAAAAATAAAAATATATGGAGAGAAGATTTACCACGACAGGATGGGGGTAGGGTTGAGTTTCTAGAATTTTCACGAGAAGAAATTATTTCACAATTTCCTGATGCACAAGATAGTTTTGTGAAGGTAAAGAAGATATTATAAGAAATTTTTATTAATCAAATATAAATATATGAGTTTTTTTGGAAAAATAGAGAGAGAGTATACAGGAGATAAATTTAATTGGAATGATTTATCCGATGGAGAGTTGGTTCAAGAGGGAGAATATTATTCATTGGATGGAACAAAAAGAGAAGTAGAAAATTACAAGAAATTAGTTGAAGAAAGTACAGAAGATGAACTTTTAAAGTTCGGTTTTAATAAATATATAATAAAAAATCCTAAACAAGGGGGACCTACTCACTTTTATATGAATCCAATCCGCGGAGATAAGGTTATTTGTAATACTAAAGGAGAAGTCGATCGTTCGTTTTTTAAAGATAAATGAATATAAAAAATCTAACAATAGAAAAAGCTGGGGTAATGATAAAAAATGGAGAATTAACTTCAGTTGAGTTGGTGTCAGAGTGCTTAAAGAATATCGAAGAAAAAAATAAAGATTTAAATATTTTTCTGGAAGTTTTTTCTGACGCATTAGAACAGGCCAAAAAAGCTGATGAAATTATAAAAAGTGGAAAGGGTAAATTATTAACAGGTATTCCAATCGCAATCAAGGATAATATTTTAATAACTGGCAGGAAAGTAAGTGCTGGGTCAAAAATGCTTGAAAACTACAAAGCTAGTTATGATGCTTTTGTTATTAAAAAATTAAAAGAAGATGGTGCTGTTTTGATAGGCAGGACAAATATGGATGAATTTGCCATGGGTAGTTCTACTGAAAATTCATCTTATGGCCCAGTAAAAAATCCATTCGACACATCTAGGGTTCCTGGGGGTTCTTCTGGTGGTTCAGCAGCAGCTGTAGCTGCTGGTATGTGCTTAGGATCATTGGGGTCAGATACAGGAGGTTCTATTCGTCAACCAGCATCATTCTGTGGAATAGTTGGAATGAAGCCAACCTATGGCGCAGTTTCTCGTTCCGGTGTTATGGCTATGTCTTCTTCTCTTGACCAAATAGGCCCTTTCGCTAAAAATTCTATAGATGCAAAAATAATCTTTGATTGTATTGTTGGAAAAGATGAAATGGATTCAACTTCAGTTTCTTCCCCTAAACCGGGTTTAGGGGAAGGGGGAAAGGTCGTTGGTGTACCACGTGAATGGTTGAAGGAGGGTGTAGACAAAGAAGTTTTAGAAAATTTTGAAAAATCTTTAGAAAAATTAAAAAATAAAGGATATCTTATAAAAGATATATCTTTACCTTATGCGAAGTATTCTTTGGCAGTTTATTATATATTAATGCCAGCTGAGGTTTCTACTAATTTATCCAGGCTTGATGGTATTAGGTATGGCTTAAGGAAAGAAGGTGAAAATATTTTTGATACTTATAAAAAGAGTCGTTCAAGTGGTTTTGGTTTGGAAACTCGTCGAAGGATTATTTTAGGCACTTATGTATTATCCCATGGATATTATGATGCTTATTATAATAAGGCTTGGAAGGTTCGTCATTCTATCGAAAAAGAATTTGAAAATATTTTTAAGGAAGTAGATTTTATTGCTACTCCGACAGCACCAACTACGGCTTTTAAGTTCGGAGAAAAGTCTGATCCATTACAAATGTATTTATCAGATATTTTCACAGTACCAGCCAATATTGCTGGAGTTCCTGCTATTTCTATTCCATATGGTTTTTCTGAGGAAGGTTTACCTTTTGGTATACAATTTACTGGTTCTTTATTTTCTGATGAATCATTATTTGCAATTGAAAAGGATTTAAGGGAAAATATATAATATGGACTTATCTCAATCATTAAATTTAAATACAGCTGTTGAAAAACCACTTTTTGATGCCACTTTTTTAAATTTAGAATATATTTTTAATAAAATTTTAGAATTTTTTCGTTTTATATTTGGCTCAGGAGTAAGCTCTCCTGTTGATTCTGGTGGTTCAGTATCTAGCAGTTCGTCAATTAGTTTCTTCTCTATCTTTTTATTTTCAATGGCTTTAATTTTTATTTTTATAATCTCTTATTGCCTTATAAGAATTTTTGAAATTAGGAAGAAGGAAGAAGAATATTTAGAGCATGAGATAGAAGAATATGCAAAACACAAAGCTGAAAAAGAAAAAGAATCAAATGGCCTTGGTAATTTCAGAAATGAAAGATGGGAAAATGTTTTAGGTTATTTGTCTTCGAACAATCAGAGTGATTGGAAATTGGCTGTAATAGAGGCTGATTCTATGTTAGAAGATTTAACTGATCAATTAGAGTTAGATGGAATGAATTTAGGGGAGAGATTAAAATCTTCTAATAAAGAAAAGTTTAAAACACTTGATGATGCTTGGGAGGCACACCTTGTTCGAAATAAAATAGCCCATGATGGTTCGCAATTTGAGCTTTCTCAACATGAGGCAAATAGAATAATAACACTTTATGAAAATGTCTTTAGGGAGTTTGGTTTTATTTAGATTTTTTCTTTTGCGGGGCCACGAATCGAACGTGGGTCTTAAGGTTATGAGCCTTACGAGATACCTCTTCTCTACCCCGCTATATTATGTTTTTAGTAAAATAGTTTTAAATATATCTAAGTTTGTTTGCATTATTTACACTTAGAGATACCTCTCCTGTATCATACTATGTCTTATTAGAACGTATTATTGATTATACTACAAAAGCATATTTTTGCAAAGAAATTTGAAAAAACCCTTAGGATATGCTATTCTTTGAAATGCAAGTGCTTAAAACGACGGGTAGAAATCTCACATCGTCGTGATGCTTTAGTTTGTGGTAATGCCATCGACAAAAAGCAAAGCAGTTTGCTTTTTGTCGGCGTAGCTCAGGTAGTTAGAGCATGGCACTCATAAAGCCAAGGTCGCAGGTGCAAGTCCTGCCGCCGACACAAATA
>JBAYME010000026.1:0-11832 GCA_041663725.1 Minisyncoccota bacterium
GTGGTAGAACGCTGTCCTGATAAGACAGAGGTCGATGGTTCGATCCCATCCACGCTCACAAATTTCGTTAGAAATAATGATATTTATTTTTTTTAAAAATAGTATATAATATTTTTGTTTATGGATGAAATAGAAAAAGAAGAGATAAAAAATAAGGATAATAATTTATTTAAACAAGGTGGTCCTTGGTGGAAACCGTCACTTCAAATATTCAGTGAAATTTCGACATGGATTGCATTTCCTGCCATATTGGCCGTAGTTCTTGGTAAAGCATTAGACGAGCGTTACAGTACTGGTAATCTCATATTGATATTATTTACTGTTATTGCTTTTGTGGTATCAGCATATGGTATTGTAAAAGCAGTTAGAAAATTTTCAGCAAAATTAAAAAGAGAAGAAGAAAAGAAATAATTATTTATGACCAAACCAAAAAATATAGAAAATTCAATAGAAAAAATAGAAGAATCTACGCATGTGAATACAGAAAGTACTACAGTAGTTGGTGAAGAAAAAATAATAACAGAGACTACGCTTTTTGCTGAACCAATTCATCATTTTAAAAATTTTACAATAACTAATGCTCTTTTCACCAGCTGGATTGCTGTTTTAATTATTATAATAATATCTATAATTGTACGTAAAAAAATCCGTGAGGTTCCTGGAAAGGTTCAAGGAACTTTTGAAATGATAATTGAAGGAGGTCTCTCTTTGTGTGACCAAGTTACAAATAGTAGAGCTTTATCTATTAGAATTTTTCCAATAGCTATTTCCGCATTCTTTTTTATATTAATAAATAATTGGCTTGGCTTGATGCCACTTGGTGGATTCGGTCTTGTAGAAAGAGTACATGATAGTTTGGTTTTTATCCCATTTATTCGTGGTGGTACTGCTGACATAAATACTACATTAGGTCTTTCAATAATGGCTGTTATTGGAGCTAATATGTTCGGAGTTTTTTCTATTGGCCTATGGAAAACTTTCAATAAATATGTTAATCTGAAAATACTAGGGCAAATAGGAAAAAAGATAATAAAGGAACCTACTATTATCCTAGTTGCTCCAGTAACGTTCTTTGTTGGTTTAATTGAGATTATCGGTGAATTTGCCAAAATTGCTTCTCTATCATTTCGTCTTTTTGGTAATATTTTTGCAGGAGAAGTCCTACTTGCTTCTATCGCAGCATTGGTGGGATATATTATTCCAATTCCATTTCTATTTCTTGAAATACTTGTTGGCTTTATTCAAGCACTTATTTTTTCAATTCTTCTTACTGTGTACTTTACTATTGCAGCGTCCGATCATGATGAACATGAAGAGCATAGTGAAACACATAAAGATGAAACAAAGGTCGTGCCAGCATAAAAGCATATCTCTTTTGAATATATTTTAAATGTATTTAAAAGAGATCTGCTCCCGAAGAGAAGATCATTATTATTAATATAATTTATATAAAAATATGGAAGGATTAACACCTTTTGCAAAAGCAATCGTTATGGCAATAGGAGCTATGGCTCCAGCTATTAGTATTGGTATGATCGGAACTAAGGCCATGGAATCTATTGGTCGTAATCCCGAGGCAGCAAGTAAAATTCTTGTTCCAATGCTTCTTTCTTGTGCGTTCGCTGAAGCTATAGCCATCTATGTATTGGTTATCGCATTCTCAATCTAGTTGGTAGTCTAAAGATTTAAAATTTAGAAATTTATTTTTTAAGTTTTGAATCTTTGTTACTGCTCATTAATGAGTAGCATTATCATTTTTCCGCCAGAGGCGGATTCGCTTAGGCGGAAATAAAAAATATGGAATCAATTATATCAACATTTCACATAGATTTTAAAATTATTATTGCACAAATACTAAACTTCGGTATTGTTTTTGTCGTTTTATATGTTTATGCATTAAAACCTCTCAGTAAGTTGATGAAGGAGCGTGGAGAAAAGATAGAAAAAGGGATAAGTGATGCAAAAATAAATGCAGAAGTTTTGAATGATACAAAGGCTAAATATGAAGAAGCATTATCTAATGCTCGTAAAGAAGCAGATAAAATTTTTCAAGAAGGCAAAAAGGAAGCTGAAGCAAAAAGAACTTTAATGCTTGAAAAAGCCAAAGAAGAAGTTACAGTTATGATTGAAAATGGAAAAAAGAATTTAGAGAGTGAAAAGAATAGAATGGTAGAGGAAGCTAAAGGTGAAATTATGTCTCTATCTGTAAAAATAGCTGAGAAAATTCTAGGAAATAAGGTTGATGGAAATTTTGATGAAAAAACAATGGCTGAGTTAAAAAATTTATAAAAAAATGGCAAATATATCAAACAATGACATAGCTCAAGCAATATTCTTATTTTCTAAAGATAAGGTAGAATCTGATCAAAAAATTGTTTCAGATAAAATAATTAATTTTTTATCCAGAAGAAGATTGCTGTCTAAGAGTACCGATATATTAAGTAGATTAGACAAAATAATAAATATAGAAAATGAAAAGATAGTTGTAAAAGTGTTAAGTTCTAAAAAAATTGAAGAAAAAAATAAAGATGAGTTAATTGTTTATTTAAAAGAAAGATATAAAGCAAAAGAAATAATTTTAGAAGAAAGCTTGGATCATAAATTATTAGGAGGAATGAGGATAGAAGTAAATGATGAAATAATAGATCTAACAGTTAAGAATAAAATTAAAAAATTACAAGAACATTTAATAAAGAAAATATAGTATGAGCACAAATTATATTGTAGAAAATTTAAAAAAAGAGATAGAAAATTTTAAAGCTGAAATAAAGTCAGAAAAAATTGGTCACGTAGTAGAGGTTTTTGATGGTATTGCTAAGGTTTCAGGATTATCTCTAATTAAATCATCTGAGATGGTAACTTTTCCAAATGGTGAAGTCGGTGTGGCTCTAAACCTAGAAGAGGATACAATTGGTGTAATCATTCTTGATGATTTTTCTAAAATTAAAGAGGGAGATGAAGTTCATGCTACAGGAAAAATTTTAGAAGTACCAGTTTCCGACAATATTATAGGTAGAGTTGTGAATGCACGAGGAGTGGCTATTGACGGCAAAGGAATAATTGAGGGTACTAAGAGTTATCCAATAGAAAAAGTAGCTCCTGGAGTTATTACTCGTTTATCTGTAGACAAGCCAGTATCGACAGGTGTGAAGGTTATCGATGCTATTATTCCAATAGGTCGTGGACAGCGCGAGCTTATTATAGGTGATCGTCAGACTGGTAAGACAGCTATTGCAATTGATACAATTTTAAACCAAAAGGGTCAGAATATGATTTGTGTATATGTATCTATTGGCCAAAAAGACTCTAAGCTTCGAAAAATTCAGACTCGCCTAGAGGAAGGTGGTGCTATGGCTTACACAGTTATAGTTTCTGCTGGATCTTCAGAGCCTGCACCACTTTCATATATTGCTCCCTATACTGGAGTTTCAATTGCTGAGTATTTTATGGATCAAGGTAAGGATGTTTTGATAATTTATGATGATCTTTCTAAACACGCAGTAGCATATCGTGAAATTTCTCTTTTGCTTCGTCGTCCACCAGGTCGTGAAGCATACCCTGGAGACGTTTTTTATCTACACTCTCGTTTACTTGAAAGAGCTTGCAGAAGAAATCAAGATTATGGTGGAGGATCTATTACAGCGCTTCCGATTATTGAAACTCAGGCTGGAGACGTGTCTGCTTATATCCCAACTAATGTTATTTCAATTACTGATGGACAGATTTTTCTAGAAACCGATCTTTTCTATAAAGGTATACGCCCTGCAGTTAATGTTGGACTTTCAGTTTCTCGTGTCGGCTCAAGTGCTCAAATTAAAGCAATGAAGAAAGTTGCTGGTACATTAAAACTCGACTTAGCTCAATTTCGTGAGCTCGAAGCTTTTTCTCAATTTGGATCTGATTTAGATGGTGCTACAAAACAACAACTAGAAAGAGGAAAAAGAGCAGTAGAAGTTTTGAAACAAGCTCAATATTCTCCTGTAGTTGTGGAGAGACAAGTAGCGGTGCTTTATGCCTTAACCAAAGGTTTTATGGATGATATTGCATTAGATAGAATCAAAGAATTTGAAGAAGGATTGGTAAACTATACAGAAAATAATGCAAAGAAATTCTATAAAGAAGTTTCAGAAACAAATATGTGGACTGATGCTGGTGAAGCTGAACTTAAAAAAGCAATTGAAGATTTTAAAAATAATTTTTTACAAAAATAAATAGAGCTTAAAACTCTAGATAGAGGTTTAAGCTCTATCTGGTGATAAATTGTATGGCCAGCACAAAAGAAATCAAAAGAAGAATAAAAAGTGTGAAAAGCACGAAGAAGATAACCAAGGCTATGGAGCTAGTGGCTGCTTCTAAGATGAAACGCGCAGTTTCTTCTACTTTGGCATCACGATTATATGCAGAATATTCTTGGGAAGTTTTATCTTCAATTGCTAAGAATACAGAAAAAATAAACCACCCACTTTTTATTGAAAGAGAGAAAAAAGAAAATGAAAAAAATATTTTACTTTTTGTTATTACATCCAATCGTGGACTTTGTGGCGCTTATAATACACAAGTTATTAAAAAAGTTTTATCTCTACTTAAAGAAGAGAATTTAGGTAATATTGATATTGTAACTATAGGAAAGAAAGGAGATACCTTAATGCGAAGAATTGGCAAGAAAATAATTGCTAGTTTTTTTGAACTTCCAGCTAATGTTTCCTTGTCTGACATTATGCCAATATCTGAACTGGCTATTAATGAATATAATTTATTTAATTATGATAAGATTTTAATAGCTTATACTGATTTTGTTTCAGCTTTATCTCAAAAACCAAATATAAAGCAATTAATTCCAATTTCTAAAGATAGTTTAAGAGATTTAATTGACAATCTCGGTGATAATCTTAAAAACAAAGAAACAGTGCTCGAAAAAAAAGAAATAGTTACAGATTATTTATTTGAAGGAGATCAGGAAGTTTTGATAAAAAGTTTAGCTGAAAAAATAATTCGAATGCAAGTATATCAGATGATTCTTGAGTCCAATGCCTCTGAGCAATCTTCTAGAATGGTCGCTATGAAGAATGCCTCTGAAGCAGCTGGGGAAATGATAGATGATTTGACATTAGTATTTAATAAAGCTCGCCAGGCTGGAATTACTCGTGAAATATCTGAGATATCAGCGGGAATGGCATCAGTCAGTTAACAATTATCAATTAGGAATTATAAATTAAATTATTATTAATATTATTAAAAAAAATGAAAACAACAGGTATAATAAAAAAAATAATCGGTCCAGTTATAGACGTAATGTTCGAGGGTCAAGTTCCAGATATTTATAGCGCTCTCACAGTAAAGAAAGGTGATTCGACAATTGTGCTCGAAGTAGAGCAACACATTGGAGAAAATACAGTTCGAGCAGTTGCCATGGATTCTACTGATGGTCTTTCTCGTGGAATGGAAGTTATAAATACAGGTGTACCTATTTCTGTACCCGTTGGTAAAGATACCCTAGGAAGAATGTTTAATGTGCTCGGTGAGCCGATTGATAATGGAAAAGCTGTATCTGGTATTGTTTCTCCAATTCACCGTCAAGCACCTAGTTTTATATCTCAATCTACAAAAGTTGAAATTTTAGAAACCGGTATTAAGGTTATAGATCTTATTTGTCCTGTGCTTAAAGGAGGAAAAGTAGGACTATTCGGTGGTGCTGGTGTTGGAAAGACTGTTGTTATTCAAGAGTTGATTCACAACATTGCAAGTAATCACGGAGGATATTCTGTTTTTGCTGGTGTTGGAGAAAGAACTCGTGAAGGTAATGACCTATATCATGAAATGAAAGATTCAAAGGTTCTCGACAAGGTGGCCATGGTCTTCGGTCAAATGAATGAACCACCAGGAGCTCGTCTACGTGTAGCTCTTTCAGGGCTTACAATGGCTGAATATTTCCGTGATCAAGAAAACAAAGACGTGCTTTTCTTTATTGATAATATTTTCCGTTTTACACAGGCAGGATCTGAGGTGTCAGCTCTACTTGGACGTATTCCATCAGCTGTGGGATATCAACCGACTCTTGCAACAGAGATGGGAATTTTGCAAGAACGTATTACTTCTACCGATAAAGGTTCAGTTACATCAGTTCAAGCCGTCTATGTGCCAGCTGATGACCTTACTGACCCAGCTCCAGCTACAACTTTCTCCCACCTTGACTCTACTGTTGTTCTAAACCGTTCTCTTTCAGAAATTGGTATTTACCCAGCGGTTGATCCACTTGACTCTTCTTCTACAATTCTTGATCCAAACATTGTTGGTAAAGATCATTATTATGTAGCTCGTGAAGTTCAGAGAGTATTGCAACGTTATAAAGATTTACAAGATATTATTGCAATTTTGGGTATGGAAGAATTATCTGAGACAGATAAAGAGCTTGTAGCTCGTGCTCGTAAAATTCAAAAATTCCTTTCACAACCATTCTTTGTTGCTGAACAATTTACTGGAACCAAAGGTCAATATGTTCCACTTGCTGAAACAATTCGATCATTCAAAGAAATTCTTGAAGGTAAACATGATGATAAACCAGAAAATGATTTTTATATGAAAGGCGCACTTTAGTAGTAGAAAGTAAAAAGTTTAAAGTTTATAAAGTAAAATTCAAGAAGCTTGATAACTTTATAACTTGATAACTTTATAACTAATTCATGAAACAATTAAAACTTAAAATAATAACTCCAGAAAGACTTGTTTTAGAGGAAATGGTAGAACAAGTTAGTTTGCCAACTACTCTTGGTGAGATTACAGTCTTGCCTGATCATATTCCATTGATCACTGGGCTTGCTTCTGGGGACATTGTAGCGCTTGTAGGTGGTGAATATGTGCCCATGGCTGTTGTAGGTGGTTTCGTTGAAATAAAACAAGACCATGAAGGAAATACAGTAGTCGCTATTTTAGCGGACTTTGCTGAACATATTGGTGAAATATCAGAAGAAGCAATTGAAAAAGCAAAAATTAGAGCAGAAGATATAAGAAAGCAAATGGAAAATAAAGAAATAGTAGATTATGAACACTTTGCCACTGAACTCGAACGCTCACTCACTCGAGTAAAGATTGCTGATAAATGGAGAACTAAAAAATATAGGAAATAAATAATAAAAAATGCCCTGAGTTTACCAAAGGGCATTTTTTATTTGCCCAAAAGGGGAATGTTTTGTATAATAATGGAATGCAAATAAAGAGTTTAGCTTTTAAGGATAATAAGGAAATACCTAGTTTGTATACTTGTGATGGAAATAAAATAAATCCACCACTTGAGTTTTTGCACGTACCACATAGAGCAAAAAGTTTAGTTTTAATTATGGAAGATCCAGATATACCAGAATCAGCTAAACAAAATATGAATATAGAAGTTTGGGATCATTGGATAGTTTTTAATATTCCTCCACAAACTCATATGATTGAAGAAAATACTGTACCAATAGGTTTGTATGGTAGAAATACAAATGGAAACAATAGTTACAATCCACCTTGCCCACCCTATGGTATTCATCGATATATTTTTTATTTATATGCCTTAGATGCAATATTGGAACTACCACAAGGAGTTAAAAAGCAAGATGTTTTTGATGCTATGGAAGGCCATGTATTAGAAGAAGCTAAATTAATAGGTTTATATCAGAGAAAATAGAATCTTTTCTTCCAAACCCCTCTCCTTAATAAGGGTAGGGGGTAAGGGGGTAAGGTGAATTAAAAATTATGTCAAAATTTTATGTAGTAGCAACACCAATAGGGAACATGGGAGATATTACCTTTCGAGCAGTAGAGATATTAAAAAATGTAGATTTAATTTTATGTGAGGATACTAGAACCACAAAGAATCTTTTAAATAAATATGGAATAAATAAACCTACAATGAGCTATCATGCTCAAAGTAAGCTCGCAAAGACTGATAAAATCTTTGAATTACTAAAAGAGGGAAAAGACCTAGCCCTGGTTTCTGATGCTGGCACTCCTACAATTTCTGATCCTGGTGCGATGTTAATCGCTCAAATTAAAGATAGATCTTCCCCTAAACCCGGTTTAGGGGAAGAGTGGACGGAAGTAGAAGTTATTCCAATTCCTGGTGCTTCGGCAGTAATTGCTGCTTTATCAGCTTCGGGTTTGCCAACTCATGAATTTACTTTTTTGGGTTTTATGCCACATAAAAAAGGCAGAGAAACTTTATTTAAGGAAATCGCAGAATCAAAGCGCACTATGATTTTTTATGAATCACCACATAGAATTTTAAAAACATTAGAATCTCTAAATAAGTTTTGTCCTAATAAAAAGGTTTGTATTGCTCGTGAAATAACTAAAATCTATGAAGAATTTAAGACCGGTATGGCTATTGAGGTTTTAGAATATCTCATAAAAAACCCAGTTAAACAAAAAGGGGAGTTTACCGTTTTGGTATCATAATTAGTTTTTTAACTTTAGATAATCTAGTATTTATCTGATATCAAAAAATTATTAATATTATATATTTATGATAAATCTTCCGGGTCAATACTGATTGAAAATTCTGATGGTAATAAAGATATTTTTTCTGATAAGATTTCATCTATTTTTGAATTATGAATAAGCTCGGGTAGAGACCAATTATATGGTTCTACTTTTATTAAAGTATTAGTCATAAATTTATCTTTCAATTTCGGCATAAATCCACTAAAAATATCTGGATTATATTCCATAAAATTTTCTAAAAGATATTTTCGAACTGCTACAGTATCTATTTTGTTTCCTAAGAAGCTAATTTTAATAAATCTCTTATATGGAGGGTAGCCTAAGTTTTTTCTATCTCTATTTTCCTCTCTGACAAAAGAAATTAAATTATCTATTTTAACTGAATTTATTATTTTATCTTCCTCATTCTTTGTTTCAATTATTAATTTATTTTCTGTTTTATTTAATATTGAAGTTATTATTTTTATAATTTTTTCACTCATTCTAAAATTTGGTATACTCCACAGTGAATCAAAAGAAGCTATGATTGATAATGGAATTTTTTTATTTATGTAAAATAATGCCATTTCTGTTCCAATTAGAATTGAGCCTTTATTTTCTTCATATTCCATAATAATTTTTTCAGCCTCTTTTGCATTTTTTACATTTTCTCTATCTAGTTTAAATATTTTAACAGTTGGAAAATTTTTTTTAATTTCTTCATATACGGTATCAGTACCTATGCCTAGTGGTAATAAATTCCAACTACTACATGAATTACATATAGTATCTGTATTAAAATCTTTTCCACATTTATTGCAAATAAATATCCTTTTATCATTATTTTGATTTTGATAAAGAACGATAGGTGCTAAGCATTCATCGCAAGAGATAGAATTACCACAGTCTTTGCAAATAGTCATAGTAGCTAAACCTTTCCTTAATGAAAAAATAAAAATATTTTCTTTTTTATTAATTGATTTTTTTATTTCATCTATTGTTTCTATATCTAATATGCTAAATTTTTTATTTTGTTTATCTATGTCTTTATTTTTAGAAGTTATCTTTATTTCTCCATCAAAGTTAGTCCTAAAAGAAAGAGGGTATATCTCACCTAAGTTTTCTGTTTCTTTTCTTGCTATTGTCTCAATACGAAGTAATGAATCAGCCATTATTATTTTTGCTCCGATATTAAAAGCAAAAACCTCTGTAAATATTCTAAGGTCGATATTAGGCTTACTTATTGTCTTATAGGCATTTGAATTTTCGTGCTCAAGTATGATGGTTTTTATGTCATTTCTGTTTATTGATAAAAAAGGTGCTGTAGCTAAAATTAAAATTGGGTGTTCACATTCCAATATATTTTGTATTTTATCTATTTGTTTTTTTTTAGAAAAGCCTCCGTGTATTAAAAATGTAAAACTCTCTATTCCTTTTGAAAGTAATTTATAAAAATCCTCGATGTCTTTTTCTGTTGGAAATACAATAAATACTGATTTTTTATTAGCAAAAGATCCACGAATCAAGGTTTTATAAAAATGAATTCTGTCATTTTTTTGTGCTTGAAATAATAATTTTTCAACTTTTAAATTTTTTGTGATATTTTCTTTTTTCTCATAATCTATGAATTTCATATCTAGTGTAGATATCTTGTCATATTCTTGAATCATTACTGATGGAATTAAAGAAGAAAATACTAAATTTTTTTTAATACAAAAATAATTACTAATTGAAAATAATGAGTTTATGAAATTTTTGGAAAAAATTGATTTTTCTTTAACTTCATCTATTTTTTTTAAATTGTAAGGCATATCTTTAATATTTGATTTCTCTTTACTTACATCGTTAGCTGAAATAACCAAACCAAGATTTTTTTTATTTCGCATTGGAATGTTTACAATATCTCCATTTTCTATATTTTTAGCACTAAAATATGTAAATTCATCCTTGAGTACTCCTTTTTTAAATGGCATAACTGTGACGATTTTCATATTTTTATTCTAGCATAATTTATGTTATATTTAACTATATGGGATTTTTTTCAAGAAAATTAGGAATAGATTTGGGTACAGCAAATACATTGGTATTTATGCCCGGTAAGGGGATTATTTTAAATGAACCTTCTGTTGTAGCTGTATCAGAACAAGATAATAGAATTTTAGCTATTGGCTTTGACGCTAAAGATATGATAGGTAAAACACCTGATTCAATCATTGCTTATCGTCCAATGAAAGATGGAGTAATTGCTGATTATCGTGTTACTGAGGCAATGCTTAAATATTTCATCAATAAGGCAATGGGTAAATTCAGCTTATTTAAACCAGATGTGATGATATCAGTACCAGCTGGGGTTACTTCCACTGAACGTAGAGCAGTAGTTGAAGCCGCCATAAAGGCTGGAGCACGCAATGCTTATGTTGTTAAGGAGCCTATTTTGGCTGCTATTGGTGCAGGCATACCTATTCATGAATCAAAAGGTCATATGGTTGTTGATATTGGTGGAGGGACAACAGATGTGGCAGTTATTTCTCTTGGTGGAATTGTTTCTTCTAAGTCAGTTAAGTGTGCTGGAAATAAAATTGACCAAGCTATTGCTGATTATATTAAAAAAACTTTTAATTTAGCAATTGGAGATAAGACAGCAGAAGAAGTAAAAATTAAAATTGGTGCAGCTGTATTTTTAGAGGAAGAAATAAGAGTTACCATTAAAGGGCGTGATTTTGTTCAAGGTCTACCTAGATCAGCACAGGTCTCAACTAATGAAATTGTAAAAGCAATTGATGCAGAGTTAAAACAGATGATAAAAGCAATAAAGGATGTATTACAAGAGACTACACCAGAATTAGCTTCAGATATTATTGATCATGGAATTATTATGACTGGTGGTTCATCAATGCTTCGAAATTTTACAGATTTGGTTTATAGAAAAACAGGAGTTAAGGCAACCCTAGCTGATGAATCTATCTTTTGTGTAGCAAAAGGAACTGGTATTGCATTAGACCATCTGGAAGTTTATAAAAAAACAGTACTTAGTAAGAAGTAGAAAGTAGAAAGTAGAAAGTTCTAAGGTTTGTAAAGTAAAAATTTTTTAAACTTTATAACTTTATAACTTTATAACT
The DNA here is from genome assembly GCA_041663725.1 of Minisyncoccota bacterium. GTDB lineage: Bacteria > Patescibacteriota > Minisyncoccia > Phycocordibacterales > UBA9973 > UBA9973. The sequence continues at coordinate 11,577 of JBAYME010000026.1, forward strand.
TTATGAACTTATTAAATAATTTAGATAAAAATAATTTACATCATGCATATCTCATAGAGGGTAAGCATGATTTTATTATTCCTCAAATTTTAGATTATATTGAAAATATTCTAAAAATAAAAACTCTAGGGAATCCTGATTTTTGTCAGATTCATGTAGATTTTTTAAAAATAAAACACGCCCTAGACTTGAGAGAGATGGGAAGTCAAAAAAGTTTTATTTCAGATGTTGGCTTTCAGGAATCTAAAAAGAATTA
>JBAYME010000027.1:0-11489 GCA_041663725.1 Minisyncoccota bacterium
ATAATTACGAAAATCTTTAATAGCATCAGAAACTAGTTTTGTCGTTGTGTATATTTCATTTATGATGTTATCAATATCTTCATTATTAGAATCACGACTCATCTTTCTGTAAATTTTTTCATTTATAGAATAAGATTTTTGGGCAATGTAATATGAATTTTCTGCTTTATTTCTATAATCTTGTGCTGTTTTACCAATCATCCTTGCATCATTATCAGATAAATATTGTTCTGCAAAAAGGTCATTGAGTCCTGTTAAAGTAGGAGATAAATCTAAAAATGCATTTGAAACAGCAGTAAAACCATCATCATAAGCTTTTACTAAATCAGAATTTATATTTTCTACAGATTGTTGAATTTTTATTTTTTCAAGAGATAATTTTGCATTTTCTAAGCTTGTTTCTGCATCTCTAATAGACTTTTGTACATCCTTTGAGTCAAGTTGGACAATAATCTCTCCACTTGAAACAACTTTTCCTTTAAAACCAGGAACAGATATTATCTTACCAGATTGCACAAGCGACAAATCAACACTCTCAGAAGATTTTACTATACCTGTCTCATTTACTATTTGAACCATAGAAGAAAGAGAAATTGTTTCTTTCTCAAAAGATAAATCATTATTATTTGATTTTAAAAATACAATTACCAATATTACACCTATTAAAATAAGAGGTATAAAAACTATTTTTTTTCTAAAGATAAACATAATTTATTTTTAATATTAATTTCCATTAATAAATATTCAACACTTTTATTATAACATAATTATTAACACAGAGATTGCTTTTCAATTTCACTAAACTTCCTTTCCCAGTGTCCACGAGGGTAAGCAAAAAGACATAATAATACCTTTGGAATATCACCTAAATCTTTTACTGCTTCAGTGAAAAATTTCTTTCCTCCTTCTGTATTATTTCTTATTCCACCTGAGTTTAAAAAATATTTTGTCATAATATTAAAAATAATAACTAAATTTGTATTTATTATTAGGATAATTTTTTATTAGAAATTTTTACTCTATATCTAAAGATCCATTTAGCGAATTCTACTAATGCAACATTTAATATTACCCAAGAAACAATAAGCCACATCCAAGAAAAAGGCATTGGGGCTATGTCAAAAAGGTTACGCATAAAAGGTATAGACATTGTAGCTATTAAAATAATGATTCCAATAGTAATAGCTATATTTAATTTTTTATTTGAAAATGGATTATATGAAAATATCGGTTTATATAAACTTCTAAATGAAAAAGCTATAACTAGAATATATACAGAAAAACAAACAAAAAAGATAGAACGTGCAATTTTTATCTCAACACCAAAATGAAGCATGAAGTAGTAAATCAAAAATACCAAAAGAGAACTAATAATACCAAGACCAAAAGACAGAGCCTTTACTTCTGTGGTCAGCAATTCCTTTTTTGATAAATTTTTACTAAGTCCTTTATCTAGGTTTTGATCATAAGCAAATGCAAGAGCCGGCAAGCTTCCTGTAAATAAATTTACCCATATTATTTGAAGTGCCGTCATAGGTAATGCAATATTCATAATTAAACTTCCTCCTATTACAAAAACCTCATCAAGGGCATTGGACATCAAATAAACAAAGGTTTTTCTAACGTTTGCAAGAATTCGTCTTCCTTCGTCAATTGCCATGCTAATAGTTTGGAAATTATCATCAAGTAAAACTAAATCAGCAGCACTCTGTGCTACGTCACTTCCTGAGCCAAGAGAGATGCCTATATCCATTGATTTTAAAGCAGGAGCGTCATTTACTCCATCACCAGTCATAGCTACAATTTCTCCTAACTGACGGTATAAATTTCCTATTCGAAGTTTGTCTTCAGGGGTTACTCTAGCAAATATTTTGATACCTCTAATAACTTCTAATAGTTGATCGTCAGTCATAGATCTAATGTCTTCCCCTGTTAAAATATTATCATCTGCTATAGTCCAACCAAGACTTTTTGCCACAGAAATAGCAGTTCCCTTTAAATCACCTGTCATTATGACAACCCTTACGCCATGTGCTTCTATATTTTGTATCGCTAGTGGAATTTCTTCTCGAATTGGATCAAAAAAAGATAAAATACCTTCAAATTTAATTTCTTTTATATCTTCATGGTTGTCATTATTAATTTTTTTAATATCGAAAGTTCCAATAGCAATTAATCTTTTTCCATTATTGCTCGCTTCCTCTATCCAAGAGAGAATTTTTAGATAAGTATCCTTATCTACGTTGGATTTTTTTAGTAAAATATCTGGAGCTCCCATTATAATGCAATTATGATTATTTTTTGAAATAGAAAACTTATTAGAAGAATTAAAAGGAAGATGCAAAAAATTTTCTTCTGTTATTATTTTTTTCAATGGAATGTTATGTATTATTGAAGCTTTTGCTATATTTATTTCAAAAGGGTGCCCAGTAAATTTCCATTTTTTTTCTTTTTCGTTTGGATTTTGAACAATAACATCTATATTATGCAATGCTAATTTTAATATTTCTTTTTGATCACTAGAAATATGAGAAATACTTGATTCAAAATATGTCTCTTTTATTAATTCATTAAAAGTATGAACTCCAACAAGTTGCATATCAGCATTTGTAAGTGTTCCAGTTTTATCCGTCATTATTAATGTTGCGGATCCGAGAGTTTCAGCTGCTGCCAATTTTCTTATAATTCCTTTTTTAGAAGCTATTCTTTCTGCACCAACCGAAAGAATAACAGTTAGAGCTATCGGCAAGGCCTCTGGAACTGCACCAACTGCTACTGCTGCTGATAAAATTAACATCTGTAATGTGGGTTCTCCTCTAAAAATTCCAAGAGCAAAAATAACTAATACAATAAACATTGTAAGAAGAAAAATATACCAAGAAAGTTTTTTAATTCCTTTTTGGATTGGAGTAGCTACTTTATTTGTACTTGAAACCATACTAGCTATTTTCCCTATTTCAGTCTTACTACCAGTTTCAACTATTACTGCTGTAGCGAAACCTTCAACAACTAAGGTCCCTGCATAAACCATATTAGTACGATCAGCCATCATAGTAGACTCTGTAATAATTTCAGATAATTTTGTTTCTGGAACTGATTCCCCTGTCAATATAGCCTCATCTATTTTCAGATTATTTATTGAAATTAAACGAGCGTCTGCTGGAACCCTAGAACCATAAGATAATTTAATAATATCTCCAGGAACCAATAAAGATGATTCGAGCTCTTGCTCATTTCCATCTCGTATTATTCTAGAGCGATCTTTTATATATGTCTCTAATTTTTCTAGAGTATTTTCTGCTTGATATTCACGATACAATCCAAGTCCTGCATTTATTAGAATAGCACTTATGATAACAGTCATATTTAACCATTCCTGTAAAATACCAGTTAGAATAGCAGCTCCAATTAATATAAAAATAAGAGGACTTATTAATTGTTTTATCGCTAATTTAGGAATACTTAAATCTCTTTTCTTTCTAAAATCATTATTTCCATATTTATCTAGGCGCTTATTAGCTTCTTCTTCAGATAGCCCCTTAATCGAAGTACCCAATTTAGATAAAACTTCTTCCGCAGAAAAAAACCAAGGTGTTTGCATTATATCTTTTTCTTCCATATTTTTATTATACATTAAAAAGATCTAATTAATAAATTAGGTAAAATTTGTTGGGTGTTTAGTATTTTATTCGAACCGCCTTTGACGTAATATTTTTAAGGCACTGAGCATGCCGAAGTGCTGGGAGACTCGTAATAGAACCATGGTTAGTATTACCCCGTAAGGCTTTCTGGTTAATTCTTAGTATATTAATTCGACGCGTCTCGAGCATTAAACCAGTAAATTAAATTTTCAATATTTTTACTATCAAATTCATCTTTATCAATTTTTTCACACAACCAAATACAAATATTATTTATTGCTATATTTAAATAATCTGTATATATTCTACTACTTGTCATTTGATATATTTCCCTTGTAGAAGATACTTTATTTTTAATAAGTTTATTTTTTAACTCTAATGAGTGCTCTATTCCCATTAAATCAAAAGAATATTTAATATTCTTACTATTCAAATCTTTAGCTTCAGAATAAGTAAAATTGGGGGTCACTCCATTTATTACGACATTACCCTGACCAAGACGAACCATATGAGTGATTTGATTTCTAATATCGCCCCATACCTTTTTTATATTATTATTATTATTTTTAAAACCTAAATCAACAGGATAATCAAGAATCAACTTAACAAATGCATCCATTTCATTAGTTTGGTAAAGATGAGGTTTTCCTTTTTCAAAATATTCTTTAAATAATTTATATTCGGGCTTATTTTTTATATTATCTTTTATTTCTTTCCATTTAACAATATCTTCCTTTTTTGTGAACTTTTTGAATCCACTATCTAAAATTAAATTTACTTTTGCTAAAAAATTTATAACAGCAAATTGACCAGTCAGAGCTAAAAATTGACCCTGTCCAAATTCATTAGAATTTTTATTTTTAATTTTTTCAAAATTACTTAATAATTCACTTCTTAATAAAGACAATGAATTGATATCTTTAATAATTAAAGTAGCATTATTTATTATTTGTTTTGCATTAGTTTTATTATCCATAACATATCTACCAGTAATATATTTTCAATATAATTTACATTACATATTGGGTTCTAGAATATCAGATACAATATATCTCGTACTAGCACAAGCTGGCTGGCCGTCTCGAGTTAGAACTTTTTAGTCCCTTACCCTGCAAAGTTATTATTAGAGCTTTTGTTATATCGAAACGACGCATCTCGAGCACAATATATTTATTAAATTAAATATATTTTCTTATATCAACATTAACATTTTGACCTTGTGCTCGCTTAGTAAGTGACAACCATACCATATCTCCTTCTTTTTTTATATTAAAAAAATGTTTAGGTGATTTTTTTATCGAAATCATTATCACTGAAATAGTTTTCTCATTATTTCGAAGAATTATTGGATCTATATCTATAAGACCATTAAATTCTTCTGTCGTGCAATCTGTTATTTTTTTCAAATTTTCCAATATTTGCAATCTAACATGATCTAGTGTTTTGCCGTATTTTTTAAGCTCAAAATTAATATCAAAAAATGTTGTATTATTTTTTGTAATGATATATGGTAATAATTCTTTCCTTTTTATCTTTTCAAAATTTTCTATTATCCCAACAACTAGTGTTCCCCCTTCAGTATTAAGCATTGCTAAAATGACTTTTATTATTCTCGCAAACAATTTCTCACTTAAAGAGGATTCAATCATGTCATCTATATATTCCTGTTCTAGGGGTGTAAAAAAACTAGATTTCCATTCTATTGTTTCATTTTCCTGTGCTGTATATTTTTTTATGTTATCCCAATCATCTTCAGTGTAATATTTGTTTAATATATCATTGACTTCAATTATCCACTGATTTAATTCATATAGACCTACATTCATAACCCACTTTTTATCATGTGCATCTTTGACTTCTTCAAATACAGACAACATCTTTATAGAAATAATAAAAAGTTTATTTGTCCATTCAAAATCTTCTTCTTGAATATTTTTATTAAAAGCACTAAAATTATTTTTAGAATATTCAGATAATTCTTTTTTAAGAATTGATGCATCATCAATTTTTTGCAAAATAATTTCATAAAATTTTTTATTTTCTTGATAATGAAAACCTTTGCAAACTTTGTTTAATAAAAATATTATATTTCTTTCATTTTTTTGAATAAAGATATTAAAATACTCAGTTATGTTTTTGGGGGTATTTCTATAATAATGTTCAATACTCTCATTTAACTCCATAGATAAATTATAGATAGCATCAAGTTCTTTAGATATTGAACGAGATTCAGAATTCATTTGTTTAATCCTTTTTTTAAAACATTTTTCTATGGATGGCCTTATAGATAAAGATATAAATGTTATCCCCGCAAAGGATCTACTAGTTCGTAGTGTGGTAAATAGAAAATCATCTTTTAGCTTAACAGGAAATTTTGAATCATAGTTTTGATTAAAATACAAACCATTATCCCATGTTATTTTTTCTAACAAAAAGCCCAGTGAAGAAATATTTGTGTCTATTAACGAAATTTCTCTTAAAATATTTTTCATCAAATCGAGAATATTTCTTCTTAAGAATTCTATGCTCTTTTTATTTATAAAATCATGATTTAAAGATATTCCAAAAAAAGCCAGGTTTAGGGCTGTATTCAATAAAATTAATTTTTCTAAAAATACTTTATCTGTTTTTAATTCACTTATTTTTTTATGACAAACAAAAATTTCCTTAATGTTTTGAATTAGCAAATTATTTCGTAAAACTGCATTAAGCACCAAAACATATATATTTGTCTTTTTAAATATTTCATTAAGAGTATTTTTATCTAAACTATCAAAAAGTGAAGATAATCTACATGTACAATTAAAAAAATCCCTACTATCCTTAGAATCTTCTATTTTTTTAATTATTTTAAATAGTTCATCGGATATAGATTTCTTTTGTTCGTCCCTGAAAGATGAATTATTCTCTTTCAGATCTAGATACATTTCTTCAAAAGATGACCATTTTTTACCTCTTTTCATATCCATAATAAGTATCTCGTGCGTAATTAACTGCGCTCAAGATGGCTGGGAGACTAGGAATCGAACCTAGATTAAAGGCTTCAAAGGCCTCTGTCCTACCGTTAGACGATCTCCCAATATTATTAAATGATATTCGTAAAAACTTTTTTTAAAAAACGTCGTCCTGTTGTTGTTTTTAAACTTTTCTCTCTTTTAACAGCTTCTGATAGATTATCATATTTTTCAGTATAAACAACCTTCCATGGCACATAACGTTTTGTAAAATTATTTTTTCCTAAATTATGTTCTTTCAATCTTCTGTCTAAATTATCAGTAAAACCAACATAACTTTTTGAAAATTTAATACTTCTTAATACATATACTATATACATATTTTTCTGTCCTACCCGCCTCGCTGAGACGACCTCAGCTCGTCGAGGCGGGCCGTTAGACGATCTCCCAATAATTTTTATTTACTAATTTCATTTTCTATTATTTTAATAATTCTTTCTCCCAATATTATTTCTTTTACTTATCTTGCCTTAAAACCTTAATTAACGCAAGTTCTAAGGGTAATTCTGAAATAAAAGCATTATCTATATTTTTATAAGCATCAAGGAGGGCTAACAATGAGGCAGAGCTTAATAAATTATCTTTTCCAGCTTTATCTATTTTCACTAAATTCTTCAAAAACTCTGAGTCTGTGTCAGATAAATCAGCAGACACTTCCTCTTCTAATTTCGGTGCATATTTTAAAACTATACCAATACGAAATTTTTGTATTATAAGTTTTAAATATAATTTCATATCTAAATTATCAATAGAAGCACTTCTAACTGCATTAATACCATTTTCTATTTTATTTTCTATAATTGCAGAAATAAAATCATTCACTAATTTTGTTTTTGGTGATCCAGTTATTTTTTCTACATCCTCAGTTTTAATTTTTTTACTTTTAGAAAAATTTAAAACTTTTTGTAAGATTCCTTGAGCATCACGAAAAGATCCATCTCCAAGTAATGCAATTAATTCAGCTCCACTTTTTTCTAAAACAAAACCCTCTCCTTCTGCGACAGATAAAATCATATTTTTTAAAGAAACATCAGATGCTTTTTTAAAAGTGAAAACCTGACAGCGAGATATTATAGTGTCTGGAACTTTATGAAATTCAGTAGTAGCTAAAATAAAAATAACATGTTTTGGTGGTTCTTCTAATGTTTTAAGTAATGCCCCCCATGCATCCTTAGATAACATGTGGACCTCATCAATTATATATATTTTATATTTTGAATCGAATGGTAATGTCCTGACACCATCTCGAAGTGACTTTATATCCTCAATTCCTCGATTTGAAGCCGCATCTATCTCATAAAGATCATTTGGTGTAGTACCTATTTCTTTAGCAAAAATACGGGCCACAGAGGTCTTTCCTGTACCACGAGTTCCAACAAAGAGATAAGCATGAGATGTCTTTCCATGTTTAATTGAACTATCTAAAACTTTTGTGATATGGTCTTGTCCTAAAACCTCAGTAAAATCCTTTGGTCTATATTTTCTATATAATGCTAAATTATGCATAAAAATATTATACCTCAAAGTAAAATTTTAACAAAACTTACCAAGAGGCAGGTCAAATTTTTTTACAAAAATCATTAATAATTTTCTTTACTTCTTTAGAATTTTTTGCTTCCATTAATTTTACTCTTAATTCTTTCGCACCATTAAAACCATTTACATAAGCTTTGAAATGTTTTTTCATTAATGCAAAGCTTTTATATTTACCTATATATTTTTCAAATAGTTTTGTATGCTCTGTTAGAATTTTTAGTTTTTTAGTTATTTTTGAATCCTGTCTCTTTAAGGTCTCTCCTTTCACGTCGCTTCGCTCCTCCTCAAGAAAAGACCTTTTCCCGAGAGGATTCTTTTTAAACAAAAAAGGATTTCCAAAAATTGCTCTGCCTATCATTATTCCATCACAACCAGATTCAATACACTTCTTCCTTCCATCCTCAATATCCACAACATCACCATTGCCTATAATTAAGGTTTCTGGAGAAATTTCATTTCGTAAGTTAATTATTTCCGGCATTAATTCCCAGTGTGCAGGAACATTGGACATTTCTTTTCTATTTCGTAGGTGTATGGTTAATGCCGGTAATTTTTGCTCTAATAAGAATCTAATCCAAGTATCAATCTCATTTTTATTATAACCAATACGAGTCTTTACTGAAATTGGAATTTTAGGAGCACCTTCTCTGGATGCTTTTATTATCTCTCTTGCTAGCTCTTTGTTTTTTATCATAGATGCACCAGAACCTTGTTTTTCAATAGCCTTATCTGGGCAACCCATATTTATATCAATTCCGTCAAAGCCTAATTTTGCACATAATTTTGAAGCTATTTTTATGTTTTCAACTCTCGAGCCAAAAATTTGTGCAACGATCGGATGTTCATTCTTGGAAAACTTTAAATTTATTAAAAGTTTTTTTTGCCCAATTTTATTTGCAAGACCATCAGCAGAAACAAATTCAGTCCAAAGTACATCCGGCTTTCCATATTTAGTAATTATTTTCCTAAAAGCAAAATCAGTAACATCTGCCATTGGAGCTAAGCAAAAAAATGGCTTCTTTTTTATTTTTCCCCAAAAATCTTTCATTGTCTTCCGTCTGAGGTGGATCCACCTTTGGTGGAAAATTTATAATAAACTTTATTTCCAAATCTCAAATCAATATACAAAAGTGAAGAAAACTTATTTTTAAGTTCTGACTGTAGTGGCTCAGTTGAAATCGCAGCTTGAAAATTTTCAGTAATCTTTTCATAATTTGAATCAAGCTTAAAACTAATATGAGCACCATAGGCTGGATCAGAAAATAAAGAAATAAATCCTTCGTCTTCACTACCCTCATCTAGGGATTTAAAGAAAGATTTTGGTTTAAAATTTAATTTTTCTAAATTATCTTTAAATACAATAATATCCTTAAAATAATCTTTTAAAAAGTAAGAACCAGACGGGTTTTCTATATTCAGATTATTATCACCACCGTAAAACTTAAAATAAACATCACCAGAAAAATACGGCGCTTCATCAAAAATATACCCATCTTTATCCATAAAATAACATTTAAAACTATTAGTATCACTAGTTAAATATGGAACCTTATCTCCACACCAAAGATATTTCCCCTCTCTTTCTGAAACAGAAATTTCTAATGTTTTAATACTTTTATCATTAACCTTAATAGTATCGAATCTTTTAAAGATTTCTGATAATTCTTTTTCAATTTTATTTTGTGGGTATAATAAAAAATTTGTTTTTGGAAAAAGCCAAAGATAATACCCGGTAATATTTTTTTTAACGATTAGTTCTATTGCTTCTGTTTCAATAACTTCATTGCCTGAAATTTCAATATTCTCTATATTTATTTTATCCCATCTAGATAAAAAAATTAGACCGATAAATATAATTACAAAACAAATGAGAGAAAAAATTATTTTGTTTTTTAAAACTTTTCTTTTCCTCTTTTTTAGTTTTTCAATATGTGGAGCATGTAAGATATTTTTTTTTCTCATGAGACTTTATAATTTTAAAAACTTTTTACTTTATAAACTCTCTACCTCCCATATATTTTTTTAATACTTCTGGAATTTTCACACTACCATCAGCCTGTTGATAGTTTTCTAAAATCGCAATCAACGTTCTCTGAGCAGTAACAGTAGCATCATTCATATGAACTGGTTCAATCTTTCCATTATTTCTTCGGACTCTTGTATTTAAACGACGAGACTGAAATCCACCAGTGAAATCTGCACTGTGTGTTTCTCTATATAAATTTTGTCCTGGCATCCATGTCTCAATATCGATTTGTCTAGTATCAGGAAAGCCCATATCACCAGTGCAAACAGCAACTACTTGATACGGTAAATTTAGTGCTCTTAAAATATGTTCCTGAATGGCAACCATAAAATTTTGCTCTTGCATAGAATTTTCTGGTAAGGAAAAAACTTCCATTTCTAATTTATCAAACTGATGTTGTCGCAAAATTCCATTGGTATCTTTTCCTGCAGCTCCCGCTTCTCTCCTAAATGCAGTCGAATACCCTGCATAGCGAATTGGTAAATCTTTTTCTTCAAAAATTTTATCCATATGCATAGCCCCGAGTGTGTGCTCAGCACTTCCTATTAACATTAAATCATCATTGGGAAACATATAGTGCTCTTCTGGTGTCATATATCGTGCCATTTTTACTTGTACCAATGGTCGCACGAAAGCCGGAGGCAATACTGGTGTAAATTTAGAAACATCTATTGAAATATTCGAATCCTCTGCTATTTTTTTTAGGACATCTGTATCAGTTAAAATCTCCCAACATAATTGGAGTAAGGCAAATTGCATAATAACTAAATCTCCTTTTAGGTATGCAAATCTAGAACCAGAAACCTCTCCAGCTGTTTTAGTATCTATTATTCCAAGAGCTTCGCCTATTTCATCATGCCCCTTTGGGTTAAAATCAAAAACTGGCTTTTCTCCCCAACTTCTTATTACAACATTACTTGTGTCATCTTCTCCTTCTGGTGTATCAACAGATGGAATATTTGGAATCTTTAGCATTATTTTCTGCCATTCTTCGATAATTTGTTTAAGTTTGGCTTCTTTGTTTCTTATGTCCTCCTTGACCATGCGCATTTCTTCAATGAGCTGAATTTTTAGTGCAGGATCCTGGTCACGAGCAATATCATTTGATACACGATTTACCTCGCCACGCAATTCTTCTACTTCTTTCAACTCTTTTAATCTTTCTTCATCAAGAGCAATGAGGGCATCGATATCAATATCGGCTTTTTTCTTTTTGATTCCATCTTGCACTATTTCTTTATTTTCACGTATAAATTTAATGTCTAACATCCC
>JBAYME010000028.1:0-10677 GCA_041663725.1 Minisyncoccota bacterium
ATATTTGGGTTTGTGATCCAATAGATGGAACCATAGCCTTTTCTTGTGGTCTACCAATATTTGTTTTTTCTATTGCATTAGTTGACCAGTCAGATGGTCAGCCTATATTAGGATTAATTAATGATCCAATAATGAAAACAATGTATTGGGCGTATAAGGATAGTGGGGCATATAGAAATGGTCAAAAAATATTTGTGTCAAAAGATAATACCTTAACAAATACATATTTATGTAATGGTGCCTCAGGAGGAAATATGGATTTTTCATATTTATCACTTCTTAAGTTGCTAGATGAAAAGAAGTGTAAGTCAATGAAATTCCCTTCTTTTATTTATGGTGGTATTCAGATCGCCAATGGTAAGTTTGTTGGAGGTGTATTTTATCGTAAATACGCTCATGATGTCGCTGCCTTGAAAATTATTACCGAAGAAGCTGGGGGAAAAGTTACAGATTTAAATGGAGAAAAAAGAAGATATGATGAAGATGGAATTGGACTTGTTATTTCAAATGGGATTTTACATCAAGAAATTTTAGACTGTGTTAAGGCTGGTAAATTATAATTCACCAAATATTCTACTATCTTAGGTTTTTTAAATAGCCCATTAGAATTAGGGTTTTTAGAGAAATTAAGTAGAAATTCTTATTTTATTAAAATTCTTACCTAGTAATCCTTCAATATTAATATCTTCAAAATTAGATTTAGTTGCTTCTATCTGTGAAGGTGAAAGAATATATTCTATAAATTTATCTTCTCTTTTTTTTAATGCACCTACTCCTACCCAAAATTTGGCCACTGAGGTTTTAGTTGTACCTACTGAAATAGACCTACCATCTTTTAGAGGATATGTAAAAGCGAGGATTTTATTAGGTGCTCTGTTGTATGGCCTTCTTTTGTCAACTGCATAGTATGATTGATGCATTAATTCTACTTTTTCTCTCCATAGCGGGTCTTTGTCTTGGTCTGGGTTTAACTTCACATTAAGTTCAACCATCCCTCTTTTTTTATCATCCAAAACAGGTAATCCACCAAATTCTTTTCCCTTTTTCTCTATTTTATCAGCTAAATCTTTTTCAAATTCTTCTTCATTATAGAAAGAGGAAACCGGAGTAAAAGTAAATTTTAAGTTATTGGGTATATATTTTTCAAGAAACTTTATTAAATCAATAAAACTTTCTCTATATTGCTGAGTATCCTTCTTCGGTATATTGTTCATTCTTTCAACTATCATGTCGTCTGAAGCAAAATCAAATATAATTCCTGGTTTATATACTTCACAAATTGGTTTTAGCCATTTTGAATAATACATTAGTGTAAACAATTCAGCCCAATCTACCTCTGGGGTCTCTTCAAGTCTCCATAATTTATATCCACCAAAAGGAAATGAAAACTTTATAGGTAAATTGTCTTTAATGCTTTCATTTATAACTTTTTTAATATGTTCTTGGTATTCAAGAGTCATACTAAATTTTCTAAACCTTTTTGACATTAATGCTTTAAATATAAAATTAACCAATTCTTCTTTAGGAATTGTTTTGTTGTTTGCATTAAGTTCACTTAATCTATATTCAATAAATTCTTTAGGTGTCATAGAGATGTGGGCAGGAATTGAACCTACGATTATCTCTTGCGGAGATATGCCTTACCACTTGGCTACCACATCGTTTATATTTTAACATAAATAAAAATAATTCCAATTTATAGTTTATAACTTACCAATTTACGATAAATACTGTTTTCACCACAAGCATATACCACCTTATACCCGGGTTATTAAATAACATTTAAACCACCAAAAACCTTATTCCACCTAGTAATAATACTCTCAATGGTCTTTCATTCCAGGATCTCATCGCCCGCACAACCTTTTTAACCTTATTTCATAACTGAATAATATATCTATATTTATATTAAAAAATAAATGGTAGAATATAAATGTCGTTATTTTATTAATTAAAAAAAGTATTTAATTTATATGAAAAAAATTTGGATATATGTAGTTGTAATTATTATAGTTATTATAGCAATTGTCTTGATGGTAAATGGTTCTACAAAAGAATCTTTTGTGGCTGAAGATAATGCTGTTATTATAGCTGATCAAAAGCCTAGTGAAAATGTAACTGTTCACTATGTAAAATTAAAAAAGGCTGGTTATGTAAATGTGGTTGAGGTTAGTAATGAGGGAATAAAGGAAACTATTGGTACAAGTGAGCTTTTACCAGCTGGAGAATATTTTGATGTTCTTGTAAAAACTTCAAGACCTACTCGTCATGGTCATAGGATTGTGGGAGAATTAATCATTGATAACGGAGATGGTATATTTAATGTAGAGGAAGATCCAGCTGTCTTAGATGATACATTGGAAAATAATATTGAAGCAGAAGCAGGTATTAGTGATGATGCATCTGAGGAAATTGATCTCGTACTAGAAGCTGAAGCAGATGGTTTTACGGTAGAGGAAGAAAATATCGATGATATCTTAAATGAAGATGAAACTTTTGACGAGAATATGATTCAAGATGAAATCATAGATGAAGATATGGATGTTCTTGAGGATGAAAATATGATAGAAGAAGAAAATACAATAGACAATGACACAGAAATTATTTTTGAAGAGACTAATGACACTGTCGTTAATCCAGAAAATGTAAATCTAGCAGAATAAAAATAAGCATTAAGTTAATTTTAAAAAGAGGATATTATTATCCTCTTTTTTTTTGGTTGTTACTTGGGTTCACCTTTTTCATCTAAATTAATTATTTTGCCATTTTTATATCTACGTATGATTGAAATGGGAATTTTTTTAATTCTATCCCAAATAATCTTGTCTACATATATATCAGATTTAAAATAATTAAATGTGATAACTAATATATCTGATGCCATATTTATATGTTTTAAGTTAAGTAACTTTTTATTTATTATAGCATTATATATTTAAACAATACACAAGAATATTTTATTTGACAAAAAATTATTAATGTTATAATATAATAGATAAATTACATTCCTTGACACTGTTTTTTTGGTTATTCTAGAAGGTATATTTTGCCTTTTAAAATAACCAAAAAATACATAAAATGAAAAATACAAAAAATAAGGAGAAAAATAAAAGTAAGAATTTTTCCCCACATGTAGTCAATAGGCTATTGGAATCAAAAATACTGCCAGAATTGGTAGAAAGAAAGATTATAAATAAATTTGAAAAGGTTAACTCAGGAAGTAAGGATAAATTAAATTCTTTTAGAATATATTATTTTGGAAATCTTTTTTTTGAGTTATTTTTGAGAAAAGCTATTACATTTAGACCTAAAAATGGTGCTGAAATAATAGAACCTAATGGATGGAAAATAGTTATTGTTATAGGTGCAGAATACTTTGCTAAAAAAATTAAAACACTGATACTTAGTGAGGTATTGCTTCGTAGAAAAGGCTTAGCAATAGAACGATTATTTTCAGAAGCAACTCAATTCTTAATTAATAATGATGAGGAGTTTAGATCTGTAATTTATTCTGTAAGTGACACCTCTACTGTACAAAATAGAGATCAAAAGATAGATAAAATATTAGAGACAGACTGTGGCAATTTGCCTATCCAAATAAAATCTAGTTTGGTCGGGCAGGCTGAACACAAGAGGAATGATCACGGAGTACCTTCATTGGTTATTGAGACCGTTGAAAAAAATAATATATATTTTTTGAAAACAAACCTTGAGGTTTTCAGAAAAAAAATAATCAAAATTTATAATTCTTATTTTAATTTTGATTTCAGAATCATTGAACATTTATAAAATGGCTTTTCTAAAAAATGAAGAGCCTTTTTAATTGTCAATTTTATTTATTTTTATATATTTAAATAAGAATCAACTATTGATTTTAATCAGTATTAATGTTATGATTTGTGTATAATATCGTTATTTGAAAATCATTTTTAATATATATTTTTGTTTAGAGATCCAAGTTTCTTTATGGGAATTTAGATCTCTAAACTCAAATATTAATTTAAAAAATATAAAAATGAAACATTTTATTCAAAAATTAGTAAATGATTCTACTATGAATCTTTTTGTTATTCCAGTGTTAATGCTCGGTATGGTATACATAGTAATGTATTATATTGGCATCCTTGCTAGAATTATTTTAACTTAAATAACATGAGAAGAATATCTATTATAGTTTTCTTTTTGTTATTTAGTCTATTTGGCTTTTCTCAAAAAATTACTAAATTATCAGAGGATTCAATCTATTCTATTTCTAATATAAAAGTTAGGGCTTTTTATTTTAGTAGCTGTACATTTAATGAAGCTATTAGAAAGATAGACTTAGCTGGATATATTCCTGTCCCACTAGAATCTACTAATGGATTGTTGGTTAATATTTTTGATCTAGGTTCATTAGATAAATTTATCTTTGCATCCATAGATGAAACATCTGTGGTTTATTCTAATAAACTACCAGTAGTCCCATACATTTCTTTTTCTTATGGTTCTTATGGTAAATTTTCTATCTCATTTGTTGCTAGTCAGCAAATGATTCCATGTTGGGTCCTTGCAGTAAGTAAGTAAAGTGTACACGTTAGAGCAAAAATTAAAATATTGAACACAAAAAACAGTTTGCCAAGCAAGCTGTTTTTTTATTTCTAAATAGTTTATTTAATGGTATATTATCTAAATGAAAAATTATAAATATTTAGGAAGTATCAGTGTATTCTTTGTCTCAGTTTTGCTTATTTCGAATGTAGCTTCCACAAAAATCGTAGATTTTGGATATTTTACTTTTGATGCAGGTACATTACTTTTTCCTCTTAGTTATATTTTTGGTGATATTTTGACTGAAGTTTATGGTTATAAGAAGGCTCGTAATGTCATTTGGCTCGGGTTCTTTTCAGCATTAATGATGTCATTGATATTTATAATTGTAGGCAAATTACCAGGAGCAGAAGGATGGAATAATCAAGCTGCATATGATGCAATCTTAGGTTTAACACCACGCATAGTATTAGCTAGTTTGTTGGCTTATGGAGCTGGATCATTTTCTAATTCATATATCTTAGCTAAAATGAAAATATGGACCAAAGGAAAGATGTTGTGGACTAGAACGATAGGCTCGACTATAGTAGGAGAGCTTATAGATAGTACTCTTTTTATATTAATTGCATTTTTGGGTATTTTACCAAATTCACTACTTTTGACTTTAATAATTTCAAATTATATTTTTAAAACCGGAGTAGAAGTATTGTTTACTCCATTAACCTACAGAGCAGTTAAATTTTTAAAACAAAAAGAAGGGGAGGATTATTATGATATAGATACAAATTTTAATCCACTAAATACTAATTAATTTACTTTATAAATATTTGATTGTAAACCTTGTTCAATAAATTTTTATCTTGTGCATCAAACCATTTAATATTTTGATCTCTTTTAAACCAAGTTGCTTGACGTTTGGCAAATTTACAAATTTCTTTATTTAATTTTTCAAGCATTAATTTTTTTGTTAATTTTTTTTGTAGATAAAGGGATACATAACGATATTCTAATCCTAATTCCTCCATTCTTTTCCATGAAAGACCCTTTTTATGTAGATTCTTTATTTCCCTTATCATTCCAGTGTCAATTCTAGATAATAAGCGAGTATAAATTTTTTCTTTTAGAATATCTGATGGTAAATTAAGTCCAATTTTTATATATTTATAAGATGTTACATTCTTTGCCATGGCAGAGTTTGTAGCATATTGTAAGGATGGAACTTTACCCAGGACTTTAGCTATTTCAATAGCCCTTATTAGTCTAACTTTATTTTTTTTATCAATATTTTTTGCTCGATTTACATCTAATTTTTTAAGCATTTTAAATAAAGCCTCAACTGATAATAGGTTTAATTTTTTTCGAAGTTTTTCATTTGGTGGAACATCTGGAAAAATTGTACCATTGATTAATGTATCAATATAAAAACCACTTCCACCACATATTATAGGTATATTACTTCGAGCAATTATCTCATCTATTTTTTTATCAGCTAATTTTTTATAATTAGCAACAGTAAATCTTTTTTTAGGATTAGTTATATCTAGTAGGTGATGAGGTATGCCTTTCATTTCTTTTTTTGTAATTTTACCAGTTCCCAAATTTAAACCTTTATAAACTTGTCTAGAATCAGCAGAAATAATTTCAGCCTTAATTCCGTTTCTAATAAGTAATTTTGAAACTTCTACAGCCAGATCACTCTTGCCTGTAGAAGTTTGACCCAATATTGCTACAATGATAGGTTTTTTACTTGAATCTTTCATTATTTTAAAATTTTAATATCAGCTCCAATTGAGTTTAATCTTTTTGCTATTTCTTCATAACCTCTATTTATCATATATACATTACGCAATATTGAAGTACCTGGAGCAGCTAGCATGCAAACTAAAATAACCATAGATGGACGCAATGCTGGTGGACATACTATTTGAGCTGCCCTAAGTGGTGTACCACCTTGTATATATAGACGATGTGGGTCTGAGAGCGTGACATTGGCTCCTAGTCGGTTCAAATCTGTCATATATATCATTCTTACCTCATATACCCAATCATGAATCATGGTCTGACCTTTTGCTTTAATGGCGATAGGTACAAAAAATGGTAGATTATCCATGTTTATACCAGGGTATGGATTTGGATGTATTTTGTCTTCAAGTGCTTTTAGTTTACTTGGAAGAATTTCTATGTCTACTAATCTTGTTCTTTCATTATAAGAAAAATATTTTTTTAATATTTTATATTTTAGTCCCATTCTTTTCATCTTTTCAATTTCTAAAGAAAGAAAATCAATTGGGCAACGTGTAATTGTTAATTTTGAATCAGTTATTATTGCAGCTGAAATAAACATCATTGATTCAATCGGATCTTCACTATTCCAATATTCAACATTTTTATTAATTTCTTTTATTCCATGAACTGTTAAAGTAGAAGTTCCTATTCCTTCTATTTTAACACCTAAGGTTTCAAGGAAAAAACAAATTTCCTGTACCATATAATTAGCACTAGCAAAACTAATCTTAGTTATACCGGGAATTAAAGCCGAGGCAGTTAAAATATTTTCACAAGCTGTATCACCAGATTCATACATCACAATATTGGCCGGTTTTAATTTTTGTGAAGATACTTGATATTTATCAATGGTTGTTTTTATTTTTACTCCAAGCTCTTCAAGTGCATATGTATGTGCGGCTACTGTGCGTTTTCCTAAATTGCAACCCTGAGCATGTGGCAAAGAAAAAGTTTTAAAATAGTGAATTAGTGGACCCATTAACATCACAATAGAACGAGTTTTTATAGCAGAATCTACATTTATATTTTCTAATTTAAATTGTTTTGGCGGAGCAATAGTCAAAGTATTTTGATTTTGCCATTTAACCTGCACACCGATACTTTCTATTATTTCTATTACTCTGAAAACTTCTTCGATTCTAGCAATACCGTGTAGTGTAGTGATACCTTTATTTAATAGGGAAGCACAAAGAAGGCCAACTGAGCCATTTTTAGAAAAATTTGTACTAATACTACCGCTTAATTTTTTACCACCTTTAACTTCAAAATCACTAGAGGCGCTATTGATTGAAATTATATTACGCTCCAATACATTACTGATTTTTGTTAAAATTTCAGTAGAAAAATTTTGTTCACCTTTTTCCATTCTAGCTACTGCACTTTGAGAAGTTTTTAGTGCTTTAGCAAAATCTTCCTGAGTAATACCTTTTCGTTCTCGTAAATTTTTAATAAAAGCTCCAATTTTTTTTATTTCGTTATTTTTTTGATTTTTCATATATTAGTTTAATAATTCTATTAATTTTGATAAAACTTTTCTACTATCTTGATTATTTTTAATTTCAAAATAGACATCAGTATTTTTATCAGGCGGGAGGTTCATATAAAGTTTTTGTTTTTCCAATACCTGATTCCATTTTAATGATAATCTAAAACACCTTGTGTCCTTCTTGGTATTTTTAATTCTTTTTATAAGAACCTTTTCAGGTAAATTAAAGTATACGGTGATTAATTTATAATTGTATTTTTTAGTAGTTTTTTTAATAAAAGATTGGGCATCTTTCCCTAAATTGCAACTAGCCTGAATTAAATTCAAACCTGCTCGTAGTGAAAATTCAAAAATTTGTTTCGAAAGTAAAAATTTTAGACCTGGGTCCTTATAGTTCTTTTTCGTATGATTAAAAGATGAAAATACTAAATCTTTATATTGAAGGTTGATAAAATTAGCAATCTCATCATTGTCTAGTAATACGGTATTTTTTATTTTTTTATACAGTTTTTTTGTAAAAGTAGTTTTTCCACTATGAGTAAAACCAACACACATTACAACGTATTTATTTTCTTCCAGATTTTTCATTTATTAATTATATCTCATATATGATATATTGCAAATTTATTTTTGTGGATAAATTGATTTTTAATAAGTTATAAAGTATTATAGATTTATGCCGTGGTGGCGGAATTGGTAGACGCAATTGACTCAAAATCAATCGAGGGCAACCTCATGAGAGTTCAAGTCTCTCCCGCGGCACAAATAAAAATAATTTTACACACTTTATAAACATAATTCTTAAGAAAAGAATGTTTTTTATTTTACTAAAAATATGATAAGATAATTTTATGTCTACATTATATTCCAATTCAATTTTTTGGATTGATACTGATAAAATCAAACCAAACCCTTACCAGCCAAGGCGAGATTTTGATTCTGCACGCTTGCAGGATTTAGCAGATTCTATTAAGCAATATGGTGTACTTCAACCACTTACAGTTTCTAGAATTGAAAAAATTAAAGAAGATGGGGGACTACTAACTGAATATGAATTAATAGCAGGGGAAAGGAGGCTACGCGCTTCTATTTTAGCGGGAGTATCACAGATTCCAGCCATAATTCGTGAAGGTGATACCTCTATGATGAAATTAGAGCTAGCAATTATAGAAAACCTTCAACGTGAAGATCTAAATGTAGTTGACAGGGCTCGTGCTTTTTTTCAATTAACAAATGAATTTAAATTTACTCACAATGAAGTAGCGAAGAAGATGGGAAAGAGTAGGGAATATGTTTCAAACTCTATGCGTATCTTATCCCTATCTGAGGAGATATTAGATGCATTAGCACAAGGGAAAATCACAGAAGGTCACACTAGACCAATCTTAATGTTGGCAGATCATCCAGAAGAGCAAATAGTTTTATTTAAGGAAATTTTATATAAAAAAATTACTGTTCGCGAGGCAGAAAAATTAGCTAGAAAAATTGCTTATGACAGAGTAAGAAAGAAAGAGTTTATGCCTGATCCGGAAATTATTGAATTAGAAGAAGAATTTCAAGAGAAATTAGGCACACGTGTGCATATAGATAGAAAAGAACTCGGTGGTCAAATTAAAATTGACTTTTTTTCCACCGAAGATTTACGGTCAATTTTAGATTTAATTAATAAATCAAATATTGAAAAAAGACCAGAAGAAATGCTTCAAAATTATATCAATCAAAATACTGAAGAAAATATAGTATCTTTTTCTGAAGAAGTTTTAGTTGCAGAGGACGATAGATCAAAAGACGAAATAGAAAATCCCATCCCATTGGAGGATGATTCTGATTTATATAATATATCTAATTTTAGTCTTTAATTAAGACTTGCCGAATGACATTAATTTCGAAAGAAGTGAATGTTTTTCAAGGTATACTCTGATATTTTTTTTAGCTGTAGTTGTCTTAGTATACTCTAGCCATTTTCCTGAAGGATGAGCATCTTTTTTTGTTACTATCTCAACAATATCACCATTTTTAAGTAGGGTATTTAGTGGGGACATTTTACCATTTACTTTTGCACTAGAGGTGTGATTGCCAATATCTGAATGAATCATATAAGCAAAATCTATCGGAGTTGAATCTAATGGTAAATCAACAACATCACCCTCTGGTGTGAAAATAAAAATTCTATGATTAAAAAAGTCCGTTTTTAAATTTTTTAAGAATCCTTTTGGATCATTTTCTATATTTTTTAGATTTTTTAAACCCTCAATCCATTCAATTTTTGATTTATCAAGTTTAGCTTTTCCATTTTCTTTATAAATAAAATGAGCAGCTATACCATATGCTGCTTCCGCATGCATTTCTTCTGTACGAATTTGTATTTCAACAATACAACCAGAACCAGTAAATATTGTAGTATGGATAGATTGATATCCATTTGGTTTAGGTAATGCTATATAATCTTTAATTCTATTTGGTAATGGTTTCCATATTGAGTGCACTAATCCTAAAACTCTATAACAATCTGCTACGTCTCTAACTACTACACGTAAAGCAACAATATCATAGATTTTTTCTATATCCATATTATAACGTTGTAATTTTCTCCACAAGCTGTATTTGTGCTTTACTCTATAATTTATTTCTGAAACATTTATTTTATTTTTTTCTAAAATTTCTTCTAATTCATTGTGAACTTCCTTAAGTTCTTTTTTGTAATATTCTTGTTTTTCTTTTATTATCGATTCAATTTCCTTATATTCCTTTGGGTAAGCGAAGGGAAAGGCAGCATCTTCTATCTCACCCTTTAGTTTTCCCATTCCTAGTCTATTTGCAAGTGGAGCGTAAACATCGATCGACTCTAATGCTATTCTTTCTCTTTTATTTTCACGCAC
>JBAYME010000029.1:0-10542 GCA_041663725.1 Minisyncoccota bacterium
CTAGAGAAGATTATCCTGCTGTAGGGGATTGGGTAATAATAAAAGAACAGGATGCTGAATGGGCTGTAATTCTAGAAATATTTCCAAGACAAACTTTAATAAAAAGAAAATATAATAATAAAAATAAAATTCAAATTATTGCAACTAATATTGATGTGGCTTTTATCGTAGAATCAATTGGTAGGGATTTTAATTTAAATCGTCTTGAGAGATATTTTGCGATCATAAATGACGGAGGAGTACAATCCACTATTATTTTAAATAAGATTGATTTAATTTCTAAAGAAGAATTAGGCTTAAAATTAAGTCAGATAAAAGAGAGGTTTAAAAATCTTGATATTATTTTGACTAGTACCTTAACAGGTATGGGAGTAGAAGAATTGAGAAAATATATATTAAAAGGTAAAACATATTGTTTTCTTGGTTCATCTGGGGTTGGTAAATCATCTTTAATTAATAAATTACTTGAAGATAATGCAATAGAAACAAAAGAGATAAGTTTTCAGACTGACAGAGGAAGGCACACAACAACAAGTAGGGAAATGTACTTTCTTAAAAATGGAGGTATTGTGATAGATAATCCAGGAATGAGAGAAGTAGGGATGACAAATACTAACGAAGGGGTGGATAATATTTTTGATGAAATTACTAAATTAGCCACAAGGTGTAAATTCGGTGACTGTTCTCATATTTCTGAACCAGTATGTAATGTATTGTCAGCTTTAAAGTCTGGCGAAATAAACACAGAACAATATTCTAATTATATTAATCTTAAAAAAGAAACCGAGTTCTATAAGATGAATGAATTTGAAAAAAGTGAGAAAGATTATCAGTTCGGGAAATTTTTAAAAAGAGCAAAGAAAGATATAGAAAAATATAAAAATTAACCATAGATAATATTTATTCAACATCACCTCATTCAAGTATGAGTCTAGTGTGGTCAATGAACCAAGCGTGGATGATCGTGACTTGCTTTTTGGTATAAGAAATTATTTTACAGAAGCTAAACCTTTCCAGTCTTCTTGGTCAAGTGCTGGTTTTTCTTTGCGATATTTGGCATATAATTCTATACCCATTCCATCTTCTAGAATATCAACTTGAACACCTTTTTCCCGTAGCATATTTTCATTTCCAGAAGCATTGGTAACATCACCAATAACAACTCTATTAAATTGACGCATATAAATTAGGGTAGCACACACATCACAAGGACTGAGTGTCGTAAAAATTGTAGTCTTACTAAAATCTTTTCTCCCAGCATTTCGTATAGCAGATGTTTCACCATGATTATAGGGATCATTTTCTTGTACTAATGTATTATGACCTTTTCCTATAATTTGCCGTGTATCATTATCTATAATTACACCACCAATAGGGCAACCACCTTCATCGTAGCTTTTCTGTGCAAGCAAAACTGCTATACGCATAAAATCAGCATCTGTTAGTTTTTTAAAAAAATTGTCTTCAACAATGGTTGATAAACTATTAGTTGGTAAATGAGCAATGACATTTAATACCTCATCTGTTACTATTGTCTCTTTGTTTATAAAAAAGTTCATATTTAATAAATTAAAAATTATAATATAAGTATTATATCATTTTTCATAGAATACTTATTTGAAAATAAATTCGACAAGCTCAGTGTAAAGAAAAATCCAAATTCGTAGTCCTCTGGTTCAGATGGGAGACAATAATATTAGACATTTATATATAAATATGTTATTATCTAGGAAGTAATATAGTTTTTTGAAAATAAATTTGATTATATATTTGGTTTATTTGTCTTAATTTCTTTATGGCGATTAAGATAAATAAATCAAATTGTTTAATTAAATAATAATTATTATGAAAAATATATCAAAAGAACAAGATGGACTCGTTAATTTATTTTTAGATTGCTTAGTCGATCTTTCAAAGGAAGAACTAAATGAACTTATAAAATTTGGTGAAGTTTTCAAAAAAGAGATTAAACCAATTTTAAAAAAAATAAGCAATATTGATAGTGCCTATGGGACTCCAATAGAATATGAAATATTTATTCCATTGGATTATAAATATTATCCAAAAATTGGGGACTTAATTGAGAAAGCAAAGTATGAAAAAAAAGTTTTTTCATACGACAAGCAACTCATTAGTTTTGTAGGTAGAAAATACCAATTAACTCCAGGAAGAACTTATCGAATAAAACTTTTTCCAATAATAAAAAAGCAAACAGGTGAAGAAAAGTTAAATTTTCTTAAAAACCAAAAAGCTATTTTATTAAACGAACAAGGTCTTACTGTTGTTTATGATTTTACAAACAATCTCTTTCCAAGAGATAAGATAGTTATCTCTTTTGGCGAAGAAGAAAGATTGTTGAAAGACGTAGATGGTTGTGACATGGTACCTTTCATATACCAAAGCTTCGGTGGCGGTTTTAAATTTGGACTTATTCCTTTTGATTCTGACTTAACGGACCAGTATTTATTGTGTATTTGTAAACTACCAATATCTTAAAATTTAAATAATTATTAACTAAAAATTTAATAAAATGAGAAAGATAAAGATTAGTGCGTATGTTTCTTCGTTTTTTGTTTTCCTTATGATTTTGGTAGATTGCGAAATAATACCAAATTTATTGGGTGAATTAACAACAGATTATTTATTTTTTTGTTCTTTTTTTTCTGCTTTTGTTTTTTCTGTTTTCTTAATTAAAGAAATATATAAGAAGAAAAAGAAACAAGAACCTATCTATTGACAATGATATTTGATTGAAATAAGGCTTTTTTGTGAAAACAGAAAAGCCTTTTTATTTTTATTAATATAGTATATTTATATATAATATCTTATAATATAAATATGCTTAAACATCGTCTACATAAATATTTAAATAAAAAGAGTCGTCGTAAAAAGCATATTCATAAAGCTCCAGAAAAGATATCAGAAGAGCCTGTTACTAAATTTGTTGTTTTTGGTCTTTCAATTTTTGGTTTTTTGGCTATTTTAGTGCCATTATTATTGAGCACATACGCACTTTGTGCTTTCGAAATAAAATATAGTGATAGATTTTATCCAGGTGTTCTTGTTAATGGTGAAAAAGTTGGTGGACAAAGTTACGTAGAAGCTCTTAATCATTTTAAGGAAAAGTCTGAAGAATTAAAAAATAATGGATTATCTATAAATTTTGAAAATTTAAAAGGAGAAAATAAAAAAGTAAATATTCCGATGTCAGTTCCAGGACTTACTGCAGATAATTCTATTGAATATTTTACAATAAATGATTGGGAAAATGATTTACAAAAAGCATACAAATGGGGTCGTGGTATTAATATTTTTCGTAGCTCAATACAACAAATATCACTTTTATTTACAAGAAAAAATTTCGATTTTTCTACTGTTATTCAAGAAGAGGCAATAAATTCTTTAATTGAAAGCGAGCTTAATAATTTTTTAAAAAAGAGTGTATCAGCAGAATTTTCTCTTGTTAATAATAAAGTGATTATTCTAAAAGAAAAAGTGGGAGAGGTTGTAAATAAAGAAGAAATTTTTTCTATCTTAAGAAAAAAATTATCTCAATTCGACACAAGTACAACAATTTTTAAGGTGAGTGAAGATATTTCAGTAATTAGAGAGGAAAACCTCAGTAATTTTTTAGATTTTGTTAATAATTTTGGAAAAAAAATAAATTTAGTATTTAAATATAAAGGATATAAATGGAATATAAAAGGAGGTAAATTAGTGACATGGTTTATTCCAAAAGAAGACACTGGAATCAGTATAAACCGTAAAAAATTGGAAGATTATTTTTCAAATAATGTTAATAGATTTATAGAAAATCCTCCACGGAATAGTCGTTTTGAAGTTCAAAATGGAAAAATTGTTGAAACAGTTTTAGGCAAAACAGGCAATGTAATAAATATAGAAAAAATAATTCAACAGATAGAAACAATAATTACTGAAGCAGAAGAAAACTCAGATTTTATAAATAATGTTACAAGTATACCTATTGAAATAATTCAAGTTGAACCTAAAATTACCAAAGATACTATATTAAAATATCAAATAAAAGATTTAGTTGGAGAAATTCGTACTAATTTTTCTGGAAGTAGTGCAGATCGTGAGCATAATATAAAAATAGGTGTATCAACAATCACAGGTATGTTGATTGCTCCAGGTGAAGAATTTTCTACAGTATCTTCCATTGGACCAGTAACTGAAAAGGAAGGATATTTAAAAGAATTAGTTATTAAGGAAAATAAAACAACTAAAGAATTTGGTGGAGGTTTATGTCAGATAGCTACTACTTTATTTCGCTTAGCCTTGAATGCTGGATTGCCTATTACTGAAAGGATGAATCATCGTTTTGTTGTACATTATTATGATCCTCCAGGACTTGATGCAACCATATACGGACCACATCCAGATTTTCGATTTGTTAATGATACAGAAAGTTATCTTCTTTTGCAGGCCAGTGTTGAAAATAAAGAAGTGATCATGCAACTTTACGGGCACAAAGATGGTCGTTCTGTAGAAATTTCTGAGCCAACTATGTACAATAAAATTCCTGCACCACCTACAAGGTATGTTAAAAGTAGAGAACTTTTTGTTGGGCAGACAAAATGTTCTGAGACACCCCATGATGGACTTACTACTGATGTTTTATATACCGTGAATTATCCTGATGGAACAGTTAAAAAAAGAAATTTTAAAAGCATTTATCAACCTTGGCAAAAAGTTTGCTTAATTGGAACAGCGTTATTTCGCTAAAGCTATTTCTGTTTTTGTTTCAATTGATTTAAGTGGTCTGATAACTATTAGTCTTCTTTTCCAGCCTTTCATAAAATCAACAATTGAGACATTTCGTATGCCATCACGTTTTCCAGGATCATTGTAATAGATTAAATTATCATCAAAACCAGTTATTACAATAAGATGACCAAAAGAGAGATTTGGATCAAAATTACGGTGAATAGAAGCGATAGCAGGTCCTTCTTTTATTATATTCTGGAATTGTTCAAAAGCATTATCTTTGTCTATTTTTGAAAAATCTAGAGCTTTTCCTTCCATATCATATTTTTTTGCTAAAGATGCTAATCCATCATGTTTCCAACCTACATTTTTTTGGTAAGCTCCCATGGAAATACCATGTTCAAGTACTTTTTGAACTGTAGTAGTTTTTGGTTTATAAAAATTTACAATCATAGCGACATCTGCCACACCACATCCTCGTTGCTTCCATTCAATAGATGAAATATCTGATATCTGTGAATATAAAGGTACGTCATATGGCATTGAAATGGGTGCTATAATAGGCGGAACAATTGGTGTTGCTAGTTCGATTTGGTTGATGTTTGGGCTTATTAAGCCATTAAATATAAGTAGTAGTGTTATTGGTAACATAGGTAAAATAATATCATGTTATTATTAAAAAGTCAACATCTATGATATTTCGATATCTAAGTGATTTAAGGCTATTAAACCATTACAAAAAACTTTACACTTTAATATAAATATGTTATTGTCCAAGTAATAGAGAAGTTTTTTGACAAAGATTTTTAGTTAATATTTTGGTTTATAATTCTCAGTTTCTTTGTGGGGATTGGGACTTCTAAATCATCTTACATTAATTAAAATTAAATATTATGGAAACACAAAAAAATTCAACCATAATTAGGATACTAATTGTGGATGACGATAAATATTTTGTTTTTTTATTAACACATAAAATCAAAAGAGTTTTACAAATTTTGTCGCCAGAGATGAAAATAGAATTTATTCATGTAAAAAATGAGAACGATTTCTATGAGCTTTGGGAAAAAGATCAAAATTTTAGGATTGTATCTATGGACGGCTGTTTAACGGGTTCTTCGTTAAATACAATTCCGTTAATAAAAAAAATTAAAGAAAGCTCAGACTCCCTCATCGTTGGCTGTACATCCTTGCTTGATGAACCAAGAGAGGAAATGAAAAAAGCGGGATGTCGTCTCGTTTTTAATAAAGATCTTATATTTAAAGACTTTATTGGTTTTATTAATGAAATTGATAAAGTTTTATATAATAATTTAAAATAATAATAAAAAATATCAATGCAATAAGTGTTGGTATTTTTTTAATTATATTGTTTAGCAATTTAGAATATTTATTTATATGCTATGTTTAGTAGAAGTTAGAACTATGGTAGAATATAAAATATGAAACATGTTGATTCCTTAAAAAAAATAAAAGTATGTCCTTTTTGTAATTTTAAAAATGATAGAATTTTATTTGAAAACAAAACAGCATTTTTAACTTATTCGCTAGCTCCTTATCATAAATATCATCTTTTGGTTATACCAAAACGCCATGTAGAATATTTGAAAGATTTAACCCCAGAAGAGAACATCGACACAATGTTGCTTTTTGTTTCAGCAATAAAATCTTTAGACAAAATAGGCCATAATGATTGTACTATTGTTATGAGAGATGGAAAGTCATTAGGTAAAAGTGTAAAACATCTTCATTATAATATTATTCCAGGTGGTGAAATAGGGGATTTTAGTATTAATGCTAAGGCAAGGAAACTTCTCACCAAAAAAGAAGAAGATTCCTTAACTAAAGAGTTAAAAAAAATAATAAAGATATAAAATAATAAATCAAGTGCAATTAGTAATAAATATAAAGGAGTAATTGGCTTAAGGAGAGCTAATTATCTAGATTTATATATTTATTTAGTCAAAGTGAATAGTAATTATGATATAATATATATTAATTATTTTTAATAAAAATAAATTAAAAAATGGATATATTAAAAATCATAGAAATAACAGCAGACATAGTAACGGTATTATCGATACTATCTGCTTTAGCAGCCTACTTCTATGGAAAAAAAGAGAAAATAGAAAAAATAAAAGATCAGGAAGAATATCATGTTTGATATTAAAATTATTGATTATTTAATTTATCATTTATTTTGTTAATTAAAACAGACGTGCTACCATTATTAGATGATTAATTATCTAATAATTTTAAAAGAATTCTTATCTTTAAAAATTGGACCAGAATTCTTTCCGATAAGCTTTAAAATTATAATTATAATTTTAGGGGTAATTATCTTTAATAAAATACTTAAAAAAATTATTGAAAAATCTGTTAGAAGTATGGTTTTGTCTAATGGTTTTCAATCTCCTGAAGCTGAAAAAAAAAGAGAAGATACTCTTATAAATATCTTTACAAAAACTATCAAGATAGTTATTTTGATAGTTTCATTTGTAATGATATTGCAAACTTTGGGTATTCCTGTTGGTCCTATTTTGGCTGCAGCTGGAGTAGTCGGTATAGCTCTCGGTTTTGGTGGGCAATATTTAATACGCGATATTATTACAGGTCTCTTTATAATTTTAGAAAATCAATATAGGGTTGGTGATTTTATTTGCTCTAATGATAAAAATGGTTTAGTTGAAGATATTAGTTTAAGAATGACAACACTAAGAGATTTAGATGGAAATGTTCATCATATTCCTCATGGTGAAATGAAAATCATATCTAATTTATCTAAGAATTATTCTAGGGTTAACCTTAATATTAATGTTGGGTATAGTTCTGATTTAGAAAAAGTGAAAGAAGTAATCAATAAAGTTGGTAATGATCTTGCGGAAGATACAATCTGGAAAAATTTTATAAATAAACCAATTCAATTTCTAAGAGTTAATAATTTTGTTGATTCATCTATTGAAATTAAAGTTCTTGGAGAGACAAAACCGGGGAAGCAGTGGGAGGTTGCAGGAGAATTTCGTTTTAGAATAAAAAAAGCTTTTGATAAAGAGGGAATTGATATTCCGTTTCCACAGAGGGTTATACATCAAGTAAAAAATTAAAACACTTTTCCATATTTTAATTTATATTAAATATGAATCTGGAACTATGTTATAATATATTTATTCATTTAAAAAAATAATTTAAAAATATTTATGTTAAAAGAATTTAAAAAATTTTTACTTCGTGGAAATGTCGTTGACTTAGCTGTCGGTGTTGTCATAGGTGCTGCATTTGGTACGATAGTGACTGCTTTAGTTTCAGACTTTCTTACACCACTTATAGCTGCCATAGTGAAAGTCCCAGATTTTTCCGGTCTTTTATTTACTATTAATGGTAGTCAGTTTATGTACGGTCATTTTATTAATACACTTATTTCATTTATCTTAATTTCTTCAGCAGTTTTTTTCTTTGTAGTTAAGCCAATGAATGTTCTTATTTCTCGTTCTCATAAAGAGCCATCAATGGACTCTACTACTAAAAAATGTAACGAATGCTTGAGCGAAATTCCAATAGATGCAAAACGTTGCGCATATTGTACTCAGATATCTTTATAAAATATAGGTTTTATAATATTAAATTAAAATAAATATAGACATTTCAATAAAACTATGTTACTATATAAATAGTAATTTAGTTTTTTTGTTAATTAGTTTTTAGAGCATCTAATTATCTAACTCAAGTGCCTTTTGGGCTTTTAAATTAGATAATTAAATATTTTATTAACATTAAAAAGAAAAACTATGAATTTAAAAAAATTTTTTTTTCCAGCAAAAATAAAAATAGATAAAAAAGAAAATGCAATATCTATCATAATTGATATTGATGAATCACCACTTAATCCAGGTGAAAAAACAGAAGGAAAATATATTTTGGTATATGCTAATAGTAAAAAAGAAGCTATCGAAAAAGTAAAAAATAAAACTTTTTTTACAGAATTCGAAGATGTAATAAAATTCTTTGAAAATCCTGATGTTCCTTTTCTGAATATGCCTATATTAATCTTAAGTGAAGAGTAATAAAATTACTTATAAAATAGCCCACAACAAAGTAGGCTATTTTTTTTATTTAATTATTAATCCAAAAATGCTATAATTACTATTATAAATAATTAAAAAATTATGAACAAAAAATTAATTATAGCTATGGTAAAGGTTATTGGTATATGTGTTGTTATTTTTGTAGTTTCTGCATTTTTTATTAATAGTCCGAAGATTATTGGTTGGGTGATTCTTCTTTTGGGTTTTTTATGTTTATTTATATTAAAATTTTTTAAAATTGAAATAAAAAATGTTTGGCCAGATATTGTATTTGGTTTGATTGATAATGGTATTTTGGCAATACTTGCTGTAGTCGGTGGATCTATAGCTGGAGTAGCTGGAGCAATCATAGGTGGAGTAGTCGGTAATTCCATAACAGATGGAATAGCAGGAGTCTTTGAGGGGCATATGGCTGAAAGATTACGAGAAAGTAAAATATCTGAGTCTAGAACAATGTTGGGTTCATCAATTGGAAAAATAGCAGGATGTTTATTGGGAGCAGGGGTTATATTAATAATAGCTAATTTCATTAACCCTAGTTTATAAGAATGGAACAAGAATTTTTTAGTGTAATAGTTTCTTTAGTTGCTGTTATCTTTGTTTTTCTTTTTGCTATAAAAAAGTTTGGAAATCAAATTCAGTATTTATTGGGAGATAAATTTAAAAATATACTTGAAAAATTTACCAATACACCATTAAAGGGTGCGTTAGTTGGAGTTGGCTTAACTTCCATCATTCAATCTAGTACTGCTGTAACTGTATTACTTGTTTCTCTGGTTGATTCTGGTGTTTTATCTTTTGCAAATAGTATAGCTGTAATAATAGGATCAAATATTGGAACTACGATTACTGCTCAACTTGTTGCTTTTAAGATTTTAAATATAGCTCCGTATATATTAGTATTTGGTTTTATATTAATGAATATAAAACATAAATATAATAAATTTCAACACTTAGGTAAGCCTATTTTTTATTTTGGATTAATTTTTTCTTGTTTGTTTATAATTTCAGTATTAGCTGGAACTTTTAAAGAAAGTACATTTTTATTGTCTTTAATAGTTAAAACATCAAATATATTTTTTGCAATTGGTGTCGGTATAATTATAACCATAATATTACAATCTAGCTCTGTGGCCACTGGTTTAATTGTTATTTTTGTGGGTGGTGGTTTGTTGACATTTACACAAGCTTTTGGAATTATACTGGGAACAAATATTGGAACTACGGCTACTGCTTTATTGGCTTCTACTGTGACAGGCAAACAAGGTAAAAGAGTTGCAGTAACTCATTTTATGTTCAACTTACTTGGAGTTATTATTTTCTTACCTTTTGTCGGTATATTCTCAAATTTTATAAGTCGTATAAATATTGGATTGGTTGGGCAAGTAGCTCTATCCCATTTAATTTTTAATCTTATTATTGTAATAATATTCTTATTTGCAATTAAACCGTTTTCTATTCTAATTCATAAAATAGTAAAATAATAATTTAGTGGTGAGCCACAATAATTTTCTTTTCGTCAAAAGAAAATTTTCCAGCCCCGGACTCAGCTATTTTTTCTGCTGAAAAAATATGCTTCCGTCTTCACAAAATTTGTGGCTACAAATAATTTCTCGCCGTCGCTCCAAATTTTCGCAGCCCGCCCCTCGTGGTTTTGTCTGCTGACAAAACAGCACTGCGGTCGTCACCAAATACAAAAGAGTCCAGCAGTGGACTCTTTTGTATTTGGTGA
>JBAYME010000030.1:0-10191 GCA_041663725.1 Minisyncoccota bacterium
AAATACAAGGAATCATTTTCTGATATTTTTAAAACTGCTCGTCAAAAAACTGAATATCCAAATACAATAAAGAGAATGGTCAAAAAAGGTTTTATGAGTTTTATTAATAAAAATGGAGAAGTTTCTGTAAAATTGACAGAGAAAGGTAAAAAAAATGCTCAAAAATATATATGGGATGATAATAAGAAAATAAAAAAACCATCATCCTGGGATAAAAAATGGAGACTGGTAATGTTCGATATTCCAGAAAAGAAAAAAAGAGTTAGAGATTTAATTAGATTTCATTTAAAAAGAATAGGTTTTGTTCAAATACAAGGAAGTGTTTGGATATATCCGTATCCATGTGAAGAAATTGTATCTATCATAAAGACTTATTTTGACCTAGGCAGAGAAGTGGTGTATATTACTTGTGACTCATTCGAAAATGACTATCGTTTTAAAAATTTTTTTAAATTAGATTAAAAAAATGAAAATAACATCATTACAATATAGCAAGCGGTCGCTTCTTATATTGTAATATAAAATTATTTATATTGATTTTATATTACAAAGCTTTTTCGGAGATTTCTTTTTGAAGTTTTATTATTAGATCTTCTGTGGAGATATTTTCTATTTTTACATTATTTCTACCTTCTATTGTTAGGGTGTTGGAATCTTTTTCTTTATCACCTATAACAATAATATAAGGAGTTTTTTGCATTTTAGCATTACGAATTCTTTTTCCTAGTGATTCATTTGAAGAATCTAATTCTACGCGGATATTTGAATTTTTTAATTCAGAATAAACTTGTTCTGCGTATATAGATTGTTTTTCACTTATTGGTAAAATCGTTATTTGTACAGGGGACAACCAAAGAGGAAAAGATCCAGCATAATGTTCAATAAGCATACCCATAAAACGCTCAAGAGAACCTGAAATTGCTCTATGGATAACAACAGGCCTCTCTTTTTCTCCATTTTCATTCATAAATGAGAGATCAAAGCGTTCAGGTAAATTGAAGTCACATTGTATTGTAGCTAATTGCCATTCTCGTCCGAGTGAATCTTTAAACATAAAATCAAGCTTGGGGCCATAAAAAGCAGCTTCACCCTCAACTCTTTTGTAGTTTAAGTTATTTGCTTTGGCCGCATTGTTTAAAGCTTCCTCGGCAATTTCCCAATTTTTTGTTTCACCAATATATTTTGATAAATCAGTCCCTCGTACCGATAGAGAAACCCAATAATTATTCATCATACCCACAGAAGTATAAAATTCTCTTATTATAGAAACGATTACACCAACTTCTTCTTCAATTTGATCTTTTCGACAGAACAAATGTCCATCGTCCTGAGTTATAGCTCGAACTCTAGTGAGCCCACCTAATTGGCCAGATTTTTCATCACGATAAACAGTAGCTGGTTCAAAATATCTTATAGGCATATCTCTATATGAATATTGGTCATCAGCAAAAATTTGCATATGGTGTGGGCAATTCATTGGTTTCATAAAAAATTTATCTTCTTTGCCTTGTACCTTAAAAAGCTCATCACCAAATTTAGCTGCATGACCAGAAACCTCATAAAGCTTTTCCTTGGCAATGTGTGGAGTCCACACCTGAGAGTACCCTCTATTTTTATGTAAGTCCCAGAGAAAATCAGAAATTGTTTTTCTAATTATCATTCCTTTTGGCTTGATCAATGGTAATCCTGAACCAATTAAATCAGAAACAGTAAAAAGCCCTAACTCATGCCCAATTTTTTTATGGTCTCTTTTTTTTGCTTCTTCGCGTAGAGCTAAGTATTTTTCTAATTCTTCTTTTGTTTCAAGTGCGACCCCATAAATACGAGTAAGCATTTTATTTTTTTCATCTCCACGCCAATAAGCTCCAGCTAGTCTGTCTAATTTAAAAGCATCAGTATTTATTTCTTTACTTGGATTTTTTATATGTCCACCACGACATAGATCGGTAAAATCACCCGCAGTATAGAAAGTAATTTTTTCATTTTTGTCTTTTAATCCATCTATTAATTCAGTTTTGTAAACATTATCAGCAAAATATTTTTTAGCTTCTTCGAAAGTTTTTTCCTCTACAGTAAATTCTTTCCATGTTTTCAAGAGTTCACGCATTTTCTTTTCAATTTTTGGTAAATCTTTATCAGAAATAGGATGTTTAAAGTCAAAATCATAATAAAAACCATTTTCAATAACTGGACCAATTGTTACTAGTGTTTCAGGCCAGAGCTTTAAAACAGCAGCTGCTAATAGGTGAGCTAATGAATGCCTTAAATTATCTAATTTTTCATTTGTTTCCATAAACCTTATAATATCATATTTAAAATATTTTTCACCTTTTATTCTTTGCTTTTATTATTTAATATGCTAGTATGTATACATTATGGTAGTACGAATGAGACATACAAAATCACATACAGCCAACAGGCGCTCACATCATGCTTTGAAGAGTGCTCATTTTGCTAAATGTGGCAATTGCCAAGAATTAAAAAAAGGTCATACAGTTTGCAAGGCTTGTGGTTTTTATCGCGGAATGAAAGTCTTAGATTTAGTAAAAAAGATAGAAAAAAAACAAAAGAAAGCAAAAGCAAAGGAAGTAGAAGCAAAATAGGCACTAGGAAACTAGGCCCTAGGCATTAGCATTTAAACTAGAGCCTTGAAATTTTTTGAAATTTTAATTATATGGCTAATAGGCACCTTTCCAGATCAATAGTTTTACAAACCCTTTTTGAATGGGATTTCTTGTTTTCTGAACAAGGAAAAAATTGGACTAATGAAGAAACAAAAGAAACATTAAATAGGAATTTAAAAGAATTCGCTCCTGGATTAGAGGATGACAATTTTGTGTTTTCTCTAACTGAACAAATTTTTAAAAAAAAGGAAGTAGTTGATGACATCATAAGTAAGGCTGCTCCAGAATGGCCTATTGATAAAATCTCAGTAGTAGATAGGAATATTTTACGTATTGGTTTGACCGAGCTTCTTTTTGGTGACCGCAATCAAGTACCACCAAAGGTGGCAATAAATGAATCCATAGAATTAGCTAAAACTTTCGGAGGAGAAAATTCTAGTAAATTTATAAATGGTGTATTAGGAGCAGTTTATAAAGAAATAGGGGAACCAGGGAAGGACGAAAAAAGTAAAAAGAAAAAAGAGGAAGAGGTGGTAGATATTACAAAGTTGCCAGTTGATATAAAAGGTGGAGCATTAGTATATGCGAAGAAAGGAAATGATACTTATTTTGCTATGGTTCATGATGTTTTTGGTTATTGGACTATTTCTAAAGGGGGAGTGGAAGATGGTGAAAATGCTGAAGAGGCAACAGTCAGAGAATTAAAAGAAGAAATTGGTTTGGACATTAAAATAATTGCAAAACTTGGAGAAAATGAATATGTAGCAAAACATCCAGAGAGAGGAAGAATTCTAAAAAAAGTAACTTATTTTTTAGCAGAGAGTGAATATAAAGAATTAGTTTTAGAGCACTCTGGAGGCCTTGATGGTGCTAGGTGGTTTCAGCTCTCAGAGATCCCAGAACTTCGAATTTATAATGATATTATTCCATTAATTAGTAAAGCGATCGAAATTATTAGCTCCAACACAAAGTCGGAGTCTCGACCTAATAGTGCCGGGACAAAAAAATAATAGTTAGGCTTTGAGCCTTAGACTTTAGATTTTATACTAATACCTAGCGCCTAGTGCCTGTTAAAATATTTATGATAAATTTTTCAGATTTTGAAAAAAAGACAAAAATAGTTTTTAAAAATAAAGACTTATTAAAACAAGCTTTTATTCATCGTTCATATATAAATGAAAACCCATCAGCAGGATTGTCACACAATGAACGTTTAGAATTTTTAGGAGATGCAGTTCTCGAACTCGTTGTTACAGATTTTCTCTATAAAAAATATAGAGAATATGCCGAAGGAGAATTAACCGCACTTCGTTCTGCATTAGTAAATGCGATTATTATTTCAGAAGTTGCATTAGAAATAGGAATGAATGATTTTCTTCTTTTGTCAAAAGGTGAGACAAAGGATACTGGTAAAGCCAGACAATATATACTAGCGAATACTTATGAAGCTTATATAGGTGCTGTATACTTAGATCAAGGTTATGATGTTGTAAATGAATTTATTGTTGAAACTCTTTTACCTCATACAGAAGAAATAGTTTCAAAAAAACTTTGGCGTGATGCTAAGAGTTTAGTACAAGAAAAAGCACAAGAATATGTAAGTTTTACTCCAGCTTATAAGGTTTTACATGAGTTAGGTCCTGACCACGACAAGCATTTTACAGTTGGTATATATTTCGGTTCAGAATTGATTGCTGATGGAAAAGGTAAATCTAAACAAGAGGCTGAACAAAAAGCAGCTGAAGCCGCTTTAAAAATAAAAAATTGGTTGGACTAATATGAGATTAAAGAACTTAGAAATTAATGGTTTTAAATCATTTGCCAAAAAGACTACACTGGAATTTGAAAGTCCAGTTGTTGCTATTGTCGGACCAAATGGCTCTGGAAAGTCTAACGTAGTAGAGGCTATTCGTTTTGTATTAGGTGAACAATCTATCAAGTCAATGCGTGGAAAGGCTGGTACCGACTTGGTTTTTAAAGGATCAAAACATTTATCAAAAGGATCTAGGGCTCAAGTTTCTATTTATTTTGATAATAGTGACAAGGTTTTCAAACTCTCAAATGAGAATGGTGAAAATATAAATTTAAATTTTGATACAATCTCAATTTCTCGTGAAGTTTATTCTGATGGGTTGAATAAATATATTTTAAATGGCACTGAGGTTAGGCTCAAGGATATTAATGCATTACTTGCATCAGTGAATGTTGGTTCTTCTGGACATCATATCATTTCACAAGGTGAAGCAGACAGAATTTTAAATGCCTCACCAAAAGACAGAAGAGAAATGGTAGAAGATGCACTAGGTCTTAAAATATATCAATATAAAATAAGAGAAACTGAAAGAAAATTAGAGCGTTCAAATAATAATATGAATGAGGTTTCACTTCTTCGAAGAGAGAATGCCCCACATCTTAATTTTCTTAAAAAACAAGTAGAGAAGTTTCAAAAGGCTGAAGAGATGAAGATAGATCTATTGTCTTTTTATCATGAATATTTAAAAAATGAAAGTATATATTTAGAAAATGAAAAGAATAGTTTACTTTCTGAAAAAAGTAAAATTTTAAATGAATTAAAAAATATTCCAGATTCAATTTTTATTGAAAGTAATAATAGTTCTCTAGAAATTTCTGATGAAAATGGAAATAAAGAAGAATTAAAAAAACTAGAACAAAAAATTAATGAAATTCGTAGTGCAAAGAGTGAAATAGAGAGAAAATTAGGAAGAATTGAAGGAATGATTGAAATGGAAGAAGGAAATACGGAGAAGGTGGAGAGGCCTCAAAATGTCTCAGTTAATAGAGAAGAATTAGAATCTTTCTTAAAAGAAGCAGATGAGTATTTAGAAGAGGCTATTTATATGGATGTTTTAGAAAATATTGCACCTCTTTTGGGTAAAATTCGCGATATCTTAAATAGATTTTCTAGAAATTTTGAAAAGGAAAAGCCTTTTATCGACAATAGTGAAAAGTTGCTAGAGTTGAGAGATTCTCAACAAGCAATATTAGTTCAGATGAAAGAAATAGAAAATGAAGAAAATAGAATTTTAGAATCTATAAATTTATTAAAAAATAAAATTAATACTGAAATAAATATTGAAAGAGAGCAAGAAAGAGAAAAATTTAATCTAAAAGTAAAACATCAAGAGCTGTCCTCGTCCTTGCGACTTATTTCAGTAAAGGAAGAAAATTTATCTAAGGAAACTGAGTTTTTTGAAAATGAAATAAGAGAAGGCATTACATTAATTGGCCACGATATATTGTCTTATAAAGATTTTGTAATAGAAAATTCTATTATAGATAAATTTAAACAAGAAGAAATTAAGAAAAAAATAGAACGTATAAAAATAAAATTAGAAGATGTTGGCGCTGGCGGTGGTGGAGAAATAATAAGAGAATTTGAAGAAGTTAGAGACAGAGATAATTTTTTGGCTAAAGAAATTGAAGATCTAACAGCAAGTATCGAATCTTTAAAAACCTTAATGGTTGGTTTAAAAGAAAAAATTGATGCAGAATTTAAAGAAGGAATTAAAAAAATTAATACAGAATTTCAAGAATTTTTTGCTCTGATGTTTGGTGGTGGAAATGGATCACTTTCAGTTATTACTGAACAGAAGAAAAAAAAGATAATAGAAGGAGAAGAAATTGAAGTATTTGAAGACGATGAAGTCGCACCAGAACAAGGAATCGAAATTAATGTATCCTTACCACACAAAAAAGTAAAAGAACTCCATTCTCTTTCTGGGGGAGAAAGATCTTTGACATCTATAGCACTTCTTTTTGCCATGTCTCAGGTGAACCCTCCACCATTTTTAGTTCTTGATGAAACTGATGCAGCACTGGACGAAGCCAATTCTCGCAAGTATGGAGATATGCTCGAAAAATTATCCAAGCGCTCACAATTAATTGTAGTAACACACAATCGTGAAACAATGTCTCGAGCTGGAGTATTGTATGGTGTGACTGTAGGCCAAGATGGTTCTTCTAGACTTCTTTCTGTAAGGTTTGATGAAGCTACAGTTATAGCAAAATAAAAACCCTCTACGTGTAGAGGGTTTTTATTTTTGAAATTTATTTCAAGGCTGTTTCTATCTTTTGTATTACTACTTCATATGGATATGCTCCATCTATTGTATCTATTATTTTTCCGTCTTTTAATATAAAACTTTTAGGTGTTCCACTTACTCCAATTCTATTTCCTTCTTCTAGTGAAGAGTTCACTTTTTCATCATATTTGTCACTATTAAGACATTCATTAAATTCAGAAATATTTAATTCAAAGTCAGATGCAATCTTAGAAAGTTCATCAAATGGAAGTTTGTTATTTGATTCAGTTCTTGAATATACTTCATCTATATATTTCCAGAACATTTCATTGCCACCTTGTTCAAATGCGCACTCTGTTGCAACTGATTCCTTGAATGCTTTAGAGTGAAGTTGAGCAATAGGGAAATGTCTATAAACCCAGGCTACTTCGTTGCCTTTTTCAGCCATAACTTTCTGCATAGTATTTTGAAAAACCTTACAGTATGGACATTCAGTGTCTGAATATTCAACTATTACAATTTTTGAATCAGCATTTCCTGTTATATGATCTATCTCTGAAATTTTTATTTCAGAATTTTTTGTTCCAATTTCTTTATTATCTTTTTGTTCTGTTGGTGTATTTGTGCCACGAAGTAAAATCGCCCCAGCTATTATTACCCCTGCAACTATAACTGCTAATCCTATATTTATCTTATTTTTCTTTGTATCTTCCATATTTATGATTTATTATTACTATTAATACTTATATTGTAGCACCCGTTAGTAGATTTTAGCAAATTAATTAAAATATATAAAATTTACCTTTTTATATGTTGTTAAAATTTACTACTATAGCATGTTTTTTTATATATGTTACAATTAATATATTAAAAGGTCTTTTTATTATTAACTTAATTATTTCGCTTGCGCGATAAAATTTAAATATATGTTTGAAAATTGTTGTTCTAAGGATAAAAAAGAAAAAAAATGTTTTTCAGTGCAAATTGCTAAGTGGTTACTAATTATTGGTGGTATTAATTGGGGTTTAATAGGAATTGGTATGTTATTAGGTAGTATTAGTTCATGGAATATTGTTCATTTGATTTTTGGAGGTATGCCATGGCTTGAGGGTGTTGTTTATGTATTGGTAGGTATTTCAGCTATCATTGTAATTTTTGGTTGTAAATGTAAAAATTGTAGCACAGATAATTGCTGCCCAGAAACAAATACTTCTACATCTTCACCAGTTGAACCTAGTGAAAATCCTGAAGTAAAAGAAGAGGGAACTATGTAATTTAAATAAAATATTATATATATTTTCAACCCATCACCTAAAAGTGACGGGTTGTTTTTTTTGTTTTATGATGGTATGATTTTAAGAATAATATGGATAAAGTATTGTCTGGAACAATATATGTATTTACCTTTTTATCTGTCTATGTGCAGGTTTTTTTTCTTATTACCTTCTTAGAAAGAAGAAAAAATATTTTAGTTAGAACTAAAACTTTTGAGCTAAAAGAATACCCTGGAGTTACAATTATTGTACCTTGTTACAATGAAGCTAGAACGATTGGAGGCACAATTCATTCTCTTTTAGATTTAGATTATCCAAAAGATAAATTAAAAATAATAATAGTTGATGATGGTAGTAAGGATAATACATGGGAAGTAATTCAAGAATTTAAAAAATTTGATAATGTTGAAGTTTTACACAAAGAAAATGGTGGAAAATATACAGCTCTTAATCTTGCTTTAAAGAGAACTAATACACCGTTTACTGGGTGTTTAGATTCCGACTCTTTTGTTGATTCACAATCATTAAAAAGAATCATGACATATTTTAGTGATGAAGAGACTATGGCAGTGGCCCCTTCTATTATTGTGGATAAGCCAACAAATATTATACAAGGAGCCCAAAAAGCCGAATATGATATGGCAATTTACAATAAGAAGATGTTGGCTTTTTTAGGTGGTATTCATGTAACTCCTGGACCCTTCTCTATTTTTAGAAAAAAAGTTTTTGATGATTTGGGTCCATATAGGCATGCTCACAATACAGAAGACCAAGAAATAGCTCTGCGAATGCAGGAGCATCATTACAAGATCGAGCATTGCCCAGATGCATATATCTATACTTCAGTACCAAATACTGTAAAAAAATTATATCGCCAAAGATTACGCTGGATCTATGGTTTTATTAGAAATGCTATAGATTACCGTAGGTTATTTTTTAAGAAAAAGTATGGTCATATTGCATTTTTTACTCTACCATCTGGTATTATTTCAATATTATCAGTTATTATTTTATTAATAATGTTGTTTTATAATTTATTTAATTTTATTATTCATAAAATTATTCAAATTAATTTAATAGGTTTTCAAAATACCTTCTTTACTACCAATTTTGATTTCTTTTTTTTCAACACAAAAACTATAGTTTTTATTTCAATTATATTATATACTTCAGTTATCGTTTCGCTCCTTTTGGGGAGGAAAATGTTAGAAGGTAAATATAGAGTTTCTTTTGACATTTTTTATTTTATGATTATTTATAGTTTAATAGCACCATTTTGGATTATTAAAGCAATCCTTAATGCAATAAGATCAAAAGAGTCTAGTTGGATTTTAGAGAGAGAAGTAAAAATAGCTAAATAGTAATATGCAAAAACAATTTGATTGGAAAAGATACGTAATAGTTTTCTTTATAACATTAGGATTATTTCTAACTGCTCTTTATGTTAGTAATTATTTTAGTAATAAAAAATTAAGCCAATTAAAGGTTATTCAGGACAATATTTCTATTGATGTTCTTTCTTCGGAAACACAATATGATCTTCTGTCAGAGCTTTCTTGTAAGAATGTTTCTGATTCATTGCTTTCAGCGGAACTTGATGAGTTAGGAAGAAAACTAGAGTGGAGTGAAATAAACATTGGATCAACAGCTGAGGTTTTATATTTAAAAAAATATTATTCTTTATTGCAAATTAAAGATTATTTATTAATGAAAAAAATAACCTCTCGTTGTGATAAAAAATCAGCTTTTGTTCTTTATTTTTATACAACTGCTCAAAATTGTAGTGAATGTCAAAAGCAAGGAATAGTACTTTCATCATT
Source organism: Minisyncoccota bacterium (assembly GCA_041663725.1). Lineage (GTDB taxonomy): Bacteria > Patescibacteriota > Minisyncoccia > Phycocordibacterales > UBA9973 > UBA9973. Next base: position 9,762 of record JBAYME010000030.1, read on the forward strand.
AAGAGAGAGATATCCAGAACTTCGAGTTTATTCATTTTATTTTAATACAGACCTTTCAGCCGTCGAAGCCATATTAAATATATACAAAATAGAAGATACAAAGCTTCCAGCGATAGTGATAGACGATGAACTAATGACTGGCTTTCAAAATGTGGGAGTAGTAGAATCTAGGATTAAAGAATCTTTCAAACTTCAAGAACCAGATGAAATAATAGAAACAACAGAAAAAATATAAAAAAACACCCAAATAGGGTGTTTTTTTGTTTTTGAGTATTATAGATCATATTTTATCTTGAGCCGCCTTGAGGCCTAGAATAATCCCAACGAGAAGTATTGTTTCATTTATTGAGTAATTAGATATTTATTTTACTTTGAGCCGCCTTGAGGCCTCGAATAATCCCAACGAGAAGTATTGTTTCATTTATTGAGT
>JBAYME010000031.1:0-10001 GCA_041663725.1 Minisyncoccota bacterium
AAAATTCCTCTAATTTTAATTTATTTCTATTAGATTCAAAAAAGAGAGAGTATCCTAAATTTTCATTTTTTATTTCCTTCACAAATCTAATTCTACCACAGGTTCGAACTTCTACTAAACTTACACACTCTTAAATATTCGGGAGCAGTTAGGGTAAATAAAATAACTATTATAAAATATTTTATTCAATAGTTTTTATTTTATAAATTTATTTACTAGATGAAGTAATCTTTTCAAATTTTTTATTTATTATTTGCCAATTTAAATTTTGAAAAAATGCTTCAATATAAGACTTTTTATCAGAACCAAAATCATTAAAATAAGCATGCTCATACATATCTAGAACTAAAATTGGTGAAGTTCCCCATACTCCATAAAGGTTGTGAGCATCTAGGAGAAAATTTTTTAATTTTCCATCATTAAAATCATATCCTAAAATTGCCCAACCACGACTACATAAACCTATTGCTTTAAAATCCTCCAGCCATCTCTCAAAAGAACCGAAGTCTTTTTCAATTAGTTTAAGAACCCCACCTTCTATTTCCCCATTACCACCTAAAATATCAAAATAAGCTTCATGTAAAATGATGGCATTAGCCGTAAAGCTTTCTTCTACCTTCAACTCTCTTAATTCTGAAAAACTAGCATTGCCTGATACCCTATCTACTGTTCTTAATTTGTCCTGTATCTCCTGCCACTTTGTAACATAACCCTTATAAAGTTTATCGTAATGAATAGAAATAGTTTTTTCGGAAATTCCTTTTAAATTCTTAAATGGTAATATTTTTGCTTCTGAATATTTTTTCATAATTTATTTATATGTTAATTAAAAACTTTTAATACTTAAATTATACCACGGCTTTGAACTTATATTGATATTTAATATCATATAAAATAAAATAGACATAACAATATATTTAAATTGTTATGTCTATATTTCTATTCCTTAATTAAATTTCTTCTTGTAATTTTGGTTTTGGCAGTTCACATCTCCAGCAATTTTTATAGCTGGGATCATTATACGAACGGCATGAACAATACCATCCATTTAATGAATCAGAAATAGCTTCAAATGTTTCTTTAATTTTTTTAAAAAAAGTTTTCATATTAAAAGTTTTAGTGAGTAATATTAGAATGTTTTTTCAACCTCCATAAAGAGACTAAAAGGACAATCTAATACTATTTTAAAAAAACTATATTTTAAGGTACTCTTACAATACTAAAAATAACATTTTCTAATTTAAAAGTCAATTAAAACACAAAAGAACCCTTATAAAATAAGATTATTTTACTTTGCTCTGTACTTTGGGTGACCCGTCTCACACAAGGCCAGCCTCGAAGGCTAGGCGGGCGAAGCCGAGGCGGATGTTCGAAAGAGTATTTTGAATAAATAGGCAAAAAGAAAAAGTACCCTATAAATTTTAATCTACGGGGTACTCAAAAACATAATACATTAAAAACAAATTAAAACTCAACTGCATAGTCATTTTGACTAGCGCCAATGAGCACCTTTTTTCCTTTCATCACTTTTTGAATATTTGCAATCACTGTTACAAATAACTCACGATTCGATTCTTCATTATTCTCCTTTTTATTTTTGTAATATTCAGCATTTACTTCCTTGAGGTTGTTTTCCTGAATTATTTTTCTTATTTCATCTTCCTCTTTTTTTAGAATGTAAGTTCGGTCATTTTCCAAAAAGAAAAGGTTAAAAAAGGTACGATTGATTAATGCATTTTTAGGAATTCCTAAAAATTCTTTTAGCAGATTAAAGGCTGCTGTTCTTGTGTATTCACTCATAATTGCATGATTTAATTAGTTAAAAAATATTTTTATTAGGTCGCCCAAGAATCCTTTTACAAGAAACTTGAGTGACCCAACAAAAAATACAATTAAATCTTTTGTCAAAGAAATATATTTATCTAAAATCTACCATTGACGAACAGAAAAAGCAATAGTCTTAAATCACAATTTCCTTTTAAGAGATGTTAACCTTTTTATAGCTTCACCACCAAATTTTTCTCTAATTTTGTCTGCCACCTATTCAACTATAAGTTTTTTATTTAATTCATCTTGTTTACCAAAAAAATCTCTCGGAGTATTCTCTTCTCTAATAAGTTATCTATAATAATCTAAACCGTTGAGTCAGTTAAAACTTGTATCAGTAAGAGTTCTTTCTTTTATGTACTTAAATTAACCTAAGTAGATGAAGCAACTATCTTTGTTGTTTACAAGATTTAAGACATTCATTTTTTTCATCCCCAGTAGGTATCATATTGCACATATTGCACAAATCAGTGTTTGAAACATTGTTTAAATTTGATGAATTTAACAAATCATCACCTAAATTTGATAGGTCTTTAAAATTTTTATCCTTAGGTAATTCAAATTTAGAAGAATCTACTTTCCAGATCTTACAAACAAAATTAAAGTCTTTTCCTAAATCTGCAGAAACATTTTCCTGTATACTTGAAGAAATATCCTCTCCTTCTTCAAGCTTAACTTTCATGCCGTCTTTGTTCATTAAATCATCCCAAAAATAATTCCAGCCATCCCTAATAATACTAGTAGTGTTACTAGATATTGGATTATTATTATTTACAATTTTCATCTCAACTCGAACCATTTTATTTTGACTATCAAAATAAAATAAAGATTCAACTGAACCTTCTGGTGTACTTGCTTTAGAAGAACACTCTATCGGTTTATCTTTTTTAAACATATCTGCAGCATTTTCTGAAAAATATGATTCTTCTTTTGAATTATCTTCTAGAATAGAATTAGAATTTTTATTTAAAAAATAAATACCTCCTCCAACAACTAAAACTCCTAAAATAATTATAATAATAAAAACTGAAGCTAAGCCTCTATTTGTATTTTTCATATTTTAATTATAACAAACCTTATTTGTATTACAAACATAAACTATTTCACTACTTTAGTAATTTTACCGCTAGAATCTGAGGATGGAATGAGTAAATATTCTAATTGTTAATAAAAAAAGCCCGTTGTGCAACAGCGGGCTCAAAGCTAATATATCTTTGGAAGAAAATCATCAATCTTTAACGGGTACCCCTCCTTACCATAATCTTCTAGTAAAAGAAGAAAATGTATTATTTTTTTTCTAAAATAAATATCGGGGATAGTGCTATCGCACATTTTTTTTAATACCTCTACTATTAAGGCTGATTTTTCATCTTTATGGTCTTGTATTATTTTAACAAGGCCAATTTCCATTTGCTCAAAGTAATAATCAATCTCTTTTTCAAGATTACTACTATTGAAAATATTTTTTATAGATTCTTTTAACAAAGTATCTATTTCTTTTTTTATTTTTTCATTCATAATAAAAATTTTAATTGGTTATTACAAAAAACATAAAATTTTCTATAAAAACCAATCAAAACTCATTCTCAAAAAACTACATTATTATTTTTACAATAACATATTTATGCTGTGCTGTAAAGCTTTTTTGATGCTCTCTGCCTGCGCATGCAGGCGCACTTGCCGTGCCCGCCTCTGGCGTGGGGGTGACCCGTCTCGCCCAAGGCCAGCCTGACGGCTAGACTGGCGAAGCCGAGGCGGATGTTCGAATGAGTATTATGCAGAAATAAAAAAAAGCAGCGCCCCAAGACACTGCTTATTATTAACATCTCAAACATTATTTTATATCTGAGTGATCTAATATCATTTCCCAAACACAAGGGATATCAATTTTTTTCGCATATTTGATAGCCTCAACTGAGGGAAGATCTTTTAAATATTTTTTGACGTCAGAACGAATACTAATTACAAATCTCCAAATTTTTTCATTGTTAATTTCTTCTGCATATTTAATAGAATCAAGAAGAGAAAAACAATTGGGATGAGTTAAAATGATCTTTAAAACTTCCTCATCATTGACTCTTTTTGTATAATCAATAACTTCGGATAAAGAAATCTTAATACGAGCCTGGACAATTTTCTGAACAAAATCCTTGTGTCCTTTCTTTGCGTAATTAACAGCTTCAAGAAATGGAAGCGTGTTTAAATATTCCTGAACATCAGGACGGGCGAGGACAATTGACCAAATAAACCACCAATCACCAGTTTGTTTAATGCAATCAACAAGCTCAGATGGCGATAATTTATTCAAATATTCCTGAACATCAGGACGGGCGAGGACGAACTCTAAAATTCCATAATCTCTGTTCTTTTTTACATAATCAATAGCCGCGGATGTAGAAAATTTTGGATGAGCAAAAATAATTTTCCAAAAATCAATGTAATTAACAATTTTCCCATAATTAATAACTTCGGGCAAATCAAGACTATTTAAATAGGCTAAAACATCTGAGCGATTTAAGAAAATTTCACTAATAGCCCAACAATTTTTTTTTGTTCCATAGTCAATAGCCTCGGATATAGATAATTTACTTAAATACTGCTGAACATCAGGACGAACAAAAATAATTTTCCAAACATCCAGGTCGCCAGTTTTTATTACGTAAGCAACAGCTTCAGTAGGAGAAAATTGTAAATTAGTAAAAATAACTTTTTGGAAATCCTCACTTCCTTTTTTAATGTAATTAAGAGCTTCAAGAAATGGAAGTGTGTTTAAATATTCCTGAACATCAGGACGGGCGAGGACAATTGACCAGACAAAAAATACGTCAATTGATTTTGCTTGTGCAATGGCCTCAAACGAAGAAATCTCTTTAAAATAAGTTAGAACGTTTGTTCTGTTCAAAACAACCCGAAGCACATCAGAAATACCAGTTTCTTTTGCTATCTTAATAGCATCAGAAGGAGAAATATCTGAGCGAGTTAAAACACTTACCCAAATATTAATCTGATCAGTGTTATCTGAAGATTTAGTAATTTCTTTTGCAGATTCAATTACTTCTTTCAAAGAAAACAAATTTACATTGCCCAAATGCTTATGAGCGATTTTAGATTGAATTTTCATAACTTTATGTTTTTTGGTTAATACTTCCTCAAGTATTTTTCTAAATACCCAAGAAAGTATCAACCAAACCCATTGTCAAAAAACTACATTATTATTTTTACAATAACATATTTATGTTAAGCTGTAAAGCTTTTTTGATGCCCCCCTGCCTGCGCATGCAGGCGCACTTGCTTGCCCGCCTCTGGCGGGGGGGGGTGACCCGTCTCGCACAAGGCCAGCCTCGACGGCTAGGCTGGCGAAGCCGAGGCGGATGTTCGAATGAGTATTTTAAAAAGGAAATAAAAAATGCTCTGTAATTTTTATTACAAAGCATTATTGTTTAGCCTCCTTTTTTTATATTCTTAAAAATCAAACATATCTAGAATTTAATTGTTTAATAATTTCAAAAACACCTCCCTCTAGTAATTCAATTGTTTCTTCGTCTGCATAATCTAAGATTTTTAGTCTTTCTTGGAATATGCAAAAATTGCAGGCCTTAAAAGAAGAAATTGTATGTAAGCTCCTTCTACGTAAAAGAACGAAAATTCTCTTCCATAAAAATGATGTTTCTTTTAAGACATTCCCTCTTTTCTGAATTTCAATTATCCCAAAAACAAGTAAGGTGGCAGGAAGTAGCTCTTTATTGTTTTTGTTCTTTTTAAAATAAAAATATTCCTTCCTGTTAGCCTTAATCCCCTCAAGAAGATACCTGGCAACAGCAATAAAAAGATTTTTTTTACTATATAATCTTGATTTTCTTTTTAAAGAACCATTTTGGTTTGTTTCAATAACTCTTGTAAATAGTCTTAACACTCTAACTCTAGGAATTTTAATGACAAAGTTTGAAAAAATAAGCACAACTCTAGTGCTTCCTACACCCATTTTCATAATTTATAATATTTTAATTAAACAATCTGATCTATTTATCTCAATCTCCATAAAGAAACTAAGAAAAATAAACCAAATATTAACCAAAACCCATTGTAAAAAAACTATATTACTGTTTGGACAATAACATATTTATGTTAAGCTGTAAAGTTTTTTGATGCTCCCGACACAGGTTCAGAACATTGACCCCTCAGGCCTTGTAAGCATTTTTGAGCTACTTTTAAAGTGGGATCGGGAGGCAAACAGGTCAGTTTGGGTCAACCTAAAATAACTTTTGAAATGCCAACAAATGCCAATAAAATAAACCTTTTAAAGAGTTACTTCTTCACTATCCCCAATAAATCTGCACTTGCCATCTTCGCAAAACATTCCTTGTCCATCTCTTAATATATGAATTGGATATTTGAGTGTTTTAATTTTTTCTTTCACTAATTCTTCATATTTTTCCTTGTAGTGTACTCTCAAAACAAAAGGAACATAATTTAAAGCAAAAAAGTCACCTAATCCAAATTTTTCATCATTCTTTGAACTCCAATCCGAAACTTCTATTGTTGGACACATAATATAAGCCCCTGCACTTGTGCCTATATAAACTATATTGTCATTTAATAAATCTTTAAGAATTTTATCAAATCCTGTTTCCTTAATAATCTTTAGTAAATAAAAAGTATTACCACCATCTATATGAATAACATTTTTATCTTTGAAAAAATTTCTTAATTCTTTCTCATTTTTACCCGCTATATTTATTTCATCAAAATTATATCCATTTTCTCTTATCGTATTTTTTACTTTATCCATAAATTCCTTATCTTTATCATCTTCTACTTGTATAGCAGTATTAACATATCCAATTTTCATATGGTCTTTTGAAATACCAGTTAGGTCATAACCGTATTTCAAAAGAAAACTTAAATCTGATGCAAGTATTAGTTTCATATTATATATTTTACCACAGGTTCGAACTTCTATTAAGGTAGGAAAAAGAACCATTACAAAATAAGGGTATTCTATTTGACTCCGCATTCACTGTGCCATCCTATGGATAGGTGGTAATGTTCTAACCTATATTGTAAGGAAATAAAAAAAGGCAACACCTATTAGATGTCACCTTTTGTTTTAAAAAATGATAATTAATTATTTTCGTCAACATTTTCGAACCTTACCAACAATTTTTGGGCTTCATTTTTTTCTTCTCCCTCTTCCATGACGGAAACATAACTGTCTATTGAATCAGTTATATCGTCGAAAATTTCTGTCTCCAGTTCAAGCTCCGGCATTTCTTCTTCGGGGTTTTTACTGAATTCGGCTTTGTCACTGTTTTCTTCAATAAAATCATCGGGCTCATTGTAAGCAAAGCTAGCCACATCCTGAACTTTTTTGAGAAGTAAAAATTCTTTTACTGTTAATACAATCTTTTTCATTTTTAAATAAATTAAATAAATAAATTTGTGAATTTCTGCCTAACGGCTCTTTAAAAACCAAAAAGCTGGCGTACAAAGAGCCATCAGTAGAAAATTACTAAAAATTATTATTTATAAGGTACAATGTTATTGTTTTGAGAATAACATATTCATCCTTGGCTGTAAAGCTTTTTTGACGCTCCACACTTCATTCAGTAGAATGACCTACTGGGTGGGCCATTCGGCTCTAAGAGCCTTAGGCTCGAATGAGGTGATGTTCGAACATCTATATTAGATAAATTAAAAACCGCCTTTTAACGGTTTTTGTTAAAAGACGGCTTAATAAGTAATTTTTTATTCCTTGTTTGAAAAATAAAAATATTTCAAAAAGAAAGGCCAGCCAAAGAAAATAAAAGCTCTTATCCCCCATGTAAAAAGATTAAAAGTTTCATCTGCAAGCGCTTTACTATTTTTATTTATTTTTCTGATAAAGATATTTAGATCAAAATATACAATAATAAGAAAGCCAACTCCTAAATAAATACCCAATGTATAAAAAATTATTTCTTTCATAAAAAAATATTTTAATTAGTTAATATTATGTGAACTACCCTAATTTCCATATAGAAAAGTAAAGTAATTCACACAATAAACATAACCAAAAAACCTAATTTTAAAGAACCATTATATTTACACATAATATCATTATTTATTATTTTGTCAACTTTACTCCAAACATGGGTTAATGTTCGAATGAGTATATCTAATAATCAATAGCTAAATTTTGTTAATACAACCCTCAAACTCACACTTACATTTAAAGCCAACATTATTGTAACTAGATGTAATCTCCTCACCTTTCTTTATGCTTCTTACAGCAACATCACATTGATTTTTAGGTATAGTGTTTGGATCACAAGAACGATTAATGTATTTCTCTGGCGATTGCATTAAAAAATATTTATTCCTTTCTTTGTATAAATAATGTTTTTGATTGATGTTTAATTTGTCTGCTTCTTCTTTGGTTATCTTTTTAGAATTCCACTTCAAAACAACTTCTCCTTTTTTAAAGAATTTATTCGCAAAAACACCCTTTCCTTGAATTTTTGATTTTTTTACAATGATATCCATATTAAAAAATATTATAATTAAGAGATACTTAACTTATAACTTAATCTCGTTATACTCTTTTCGGATTACTTCCATCACTTTTGTAATATCCCCTTCTGCTCTAAATAGAGTAACTGATTCTAGGTCAGATGGATTTGAATGAATATGATATTGTGCCTGTGGTATTTGAATACAATCTCCTGGGTTCATAACTTTTTCCTCAAAATTTGTTTCATCTATAAAAAGCTTCATTACACAGGTAGAAGAAATTTGTATTAAATGCTCAATAGCCAAAGGACGATTGTGTTTTGGTAACTCTTTATGAGGTTGAATAATCATTACTCCAGTGGTGAATTCTGGAGAAGAATGGGTGAAATAAAACTTGACTATTTTGTCTTTATCTTCATATGCTTCTATATAATTCATATATTTATTAGAAAAATCATTAATACTAACTAATACTTGAAATAGTTCCATCTGCCTTGAAATGATAAATAGTTTCTCCTATTACAGTTCCATTTTTGTAAATATAAAAACGAACATGTGTCATGCCTGCCTCATCTGTTTGAAATTTGTAAGCTTTTAGTCCATCTGATGACTTCCCGTTTTTTTCCATTAAAGATCTGATTTGAATCAATTGTTCTGGAGATATATACTCTCTTCTTGCTTTTTCTGCTCTTTGTTCTACTTCTAAAGAAATAAATTTACTTAATGTCATCATTTCAGTTTGTGGAGGACAAGGTGCCATTATACAATAAACTTGATACTGATATGGAACAATCGGAGCAAACCAAAAAATTCCTATAACTACTAATATTACTAAAATTAGTATAATTATTTTTTTCATATATTAATTCTACCATAGGTTCGAACTTCTACTAAGCCTACCCGCCCTCACGTATTCGGGAGCAGGTGGGGTAGGTAAAATAGACTTTGAGTTATAAGGTTGTTTGCGATGCTCCGAACTTGCGGTGCTCGCCTCTGGGGAGGGGTGACCCGTCTCGCCCAAGGCCAGCCTCGACGGCTAGGCGGGCGAAGCCGAGGCGGATGTTCGAATAGAATTAATATAACTTTTGCTAATTATAAAAAATAATCAATGCTTAAGAAAATTACAAAAGTCGTTTTTTATCAATTTATTTATATAAATCCTCTTCTTCATAATAGTATGATTGTTCAATACCTTTCATGTATACTTCACGATCATCTATTTTATTAGTTAAAGCATTACGCATTAATTCATGAATTTCTAGATCATTTACAGGACTTCTTTGCATAGCATTTAAATAATCTAACTTGTCTATCTTTTGCCAATCAATGCATTGTTTCAGATTTTTCTTTAAAATTAAATCAAGCCATATACGCATACTCCTCCCATTCCCTTCACGAAACGGGTGCGCAATATTCATTTCTACATATTTTTTTACAATTTCTTCAAAATTTTGTTCAGGCATTTTTTCAATTTCTTTTAAAACATTCTCTAAATATAAATGTGAAGCAAAACGAAATCCACCTTTACTTATGTCGACATGACGAATAAGACCAGCAAAATCATATAAGCCACCAAAAAGATAGCTGTGAATTTGTTGTAATCCATGCATAGTACCAACTTCAAAAGTCTCAACTTCGTGACTTCCAAATAATTTTAGAGCTCGTTCTTTGCTTGCTTCATCTGT